>JALCZJ010000037.1 GCA_022690815.1 Ferrimicrobium sp. | reverse complement strand
TCCATGACATCACATCAAGGACCAAAGATCGCCAGATCGACCGGTTCACTCCCGATACGCAAGTGAAGAAGATCCTTGACGAGAGGTTCTACGCCGAATGGAAAGCCGCAGTATCCAATTGGATGCTCAGGCTGCCGCTCACGGCAGGACTCCAGGCATACCACGACAACGCAAGTTGGACCTAGGACGTGGTCAAGCATCGACTTGGGCTCGTTCTGTCCCTGTGGAGAGGGCAGAACACTCACAGGCGGCTGGAGAGCGAACACACAAGAGGTGCAGGTAAATGTAGATGTATCTTGGAGCGGCGAGCGTTTGATGATACTGAGGAAACGGCATAGCGGTCATTGTTGCTGGCCCACTATGTGTGGTACGATAAGTTCTAGAGGTATCGAGGTTCTATGGTTATCGCCGTTATCGTTGTCGTGGTTGTCGTTGGGCTGTTGATCGCTGTCGGTGCGCATGTTGGCCCTCATGGGTCGATCGTGACTGCCTCGATCGGGATGGCTGCGGGTATCGTTTTGACGCTCATGCTGAGCCATTCCCATTCCTCACTAGCAGCAATTCTGTGGACCCTCGTGGTGCTGTTGTTCGTCGCGGTCATCGCGGTGCTGCTCACCGGAGTCCGCGGGTTACGAAGCACGCAATACCACACTAAAGAAGCGGTGCCGGGCCTTCTTCAACTCCTCGACTCGGCAGGAGTTGCCACCTCGCGAATCGATCCCGTCGGGACTGTTCAGATCGCCGGCAAAGGCTGGTCGGCCCAGAATGACGCCGACGATCCGATCGAAGTTGGAACGACCGTCTTCGTGACACGCGTCGAGGGCCTCAAACTTCACGTCATCCCAGAAGCCCCCAATGGGGCAAACCGAAAGGAAACGCCATGATAGCAGCGGGCATAATCGTCCTCATCGTCTTGATCATTCTCTTGTTTGTGCTGACGAAAACGATCAAGATCCTAAAGGAGTACCAGCGAGTCGTCGTGTTTCGTCTCGGCCGATCCATCGGCTCTAAGGGGCCAGGGTTATTGCTGATCAACCCGATCATCGACCGCCTCAACATGGTGGACCTAAGAGAGCAGTACCTTGAGATCCCGCACCAGACCGCCATCACGAAGGACAATGCGCCGATTTCGATCGACTTCATCATGTTCTACCAGGTCATCGATCCGGTGCAGTCGGTCATCGCGGTGCAGAACTTCTCTGGGGCTGCCCTCAATGTTGCCGCCACCACCCTGAGGAGTGTCGTCGGGGATATGTCGCTCGATGATGTTCTCTCGCGCCGTGAGGACATGAATTCAGTCCTTCGGCTACGTCTCGATGAGATCACCGAGAGGTGGGGAGTCAAGGTCTCCAACGTTGAAGTTCGAGAGATCAACCCTCCCCCGGCCGTCCAGGACGCTATGACCCGCCAGATGTCGGCCGAACGCACGCGCAGAGCGGTCGTCACCGAGTCCGAAGGACAGAAGCAGGCAGCCATCACCGTCGCCGAAGGTCAAAAGCAGGCATCGGTACTCGCGGCGGAGGGGCAAAAGCAAGCCACCATTCTGGCCGCAGAAGCAGAGCGCGAGTCTGCGAAGTTGCGGGCACAGGGTCTCTCAGATGCCCTTGAAGCGGTCAACACGAACGCTGCACGTTCGGATGCCAACGTCCTTACACTGCAATATCTTGAGACACTGCGCCAGCTCGCACAATCGCCTTCGACCAAGTTCATAATCCCATCTGAACTCACGGGGCTTGTGGCGACCATGGGACAGGCAACACGTACGGCAATGGAGTTCGTCCAACCATCAGGCAACGGCACCACATCAGCCAACGGCAATGGCAGTAAGCCCCCTGCTGTTGACAAGGCAGCAAGCGTCAAGTAAGTCTTGCCAAGACACCATCAACGACGAGCCTGGTTTGCCCGTTGGTCACTGGCCCGTGCATCGTTACCGATAGCTCGTTGAGTCAGTAGGGCTCGCAATGGGCGTGTTTGCCTTTCGCCCAACGTGCTCTAAACGGCACAACCACGCGTACACGACGATCAAGCCCACCCCAAAGAGCACCGACACGCTGTAGCACCTACACTGGACCGAGTGGACGAGGAGACGACGCAAAGCAAGCGCAGTCGCACGATCAGTCTCGTTAACGAAGACCAGCTCAACGGCACAGCGACCACTACACTGATCGAGCAGGCAGCGCAAGATTCCCTTGTGGCCGAGCCGTCGACGCTCGTTGATCAATGGCTGATCACCTCGCAGGCCCAAAAGTTGGGAGCCAGTGCACGAATCGTCGAGGCCATCGTCGAGCTGGATCGCTTTGCGATCGACCCACCATCGCTGACGTCCGTCGGCTACCATGGCAAACGTCTCGCAACGCTCTTGGAAGATTTCCAACGTCTGCGGGACAGCCGTACCGGAACGTTAGGAGCAAAGACAACGCCGGGGACACAACCCTGGTCGCGCGCCGTGGCCGACGTTCGTCTCTATGCCCCAACCGAGTTATCGCTTCTTACACAGGGCGCCGCTCCTGATGCACGGCTCAGCATTGCTCGCTGGCGATCGCCCCAGTTTGACCCGTCGACGAAGAGAATGGTCGACCAACTCACTCAAGCTGGATTCTCCCTCTCGGGTCACTTTCAGTGGGAGCCGCAACCAAGGGCTAGCACCACGATCCACCAGTTCGCCGATCCCGACGAAGAGGTCGCCTGGGTGCTGGCCGAACTCACGGCCCGGCTCCACGTCGGCGAGGTAACGACCGACGAGATCGCCATCTACGCACCACCGATTCCCAGTTACCATCGAGCGCTGCGCCACTACAGCGATGCCTTCGGCCTTCCTCTCTATCGACACGAGAGAGGCCGTGCATCGCTGACGACCCTTGGGCACCACCTGATGGAACTTGTTGAATTCGTCCAACTCGGCCGCGTTCTCGGCTCCGCCCAGCGCACCCGCGAACTCGCCGATCTTGTGGCGGATCTACCCACGCCGCCGGATGGACAATGGGACGATCTAACGAGCTGGCTGGTTCGCGCCATGCAGCGTTTGTTCGACCATGCGACGCTGAGTTCCCAGGTCACACCCTTCGACCAGCAGCTCCTCACCCAG
The DNA here is from genome assembly GCA_022690815.1 of Ferrimicrobium sp. Lineage (NCBI taxonomy): Bacteria > Bacillati > Actinomycetota > Acidimicrobiia > Acidimicrobiales > Acidimicrobiaceae > Ferrimicrobium > Ferrimicrobium sp. The sequence continues at coordinate 19,718 of JALCZJ010000037.1, read as the reverse complement.
CTCATTCCTCACCTCGAACGCAGTCCACTTGTTACCCGCAACCAGCCAACGCTCGTCGACCTCCTCGGTGCTCTCAGCCAGCTGCTGCACTCGTTAGAGCTCGACGTCGCCACCGCCCATGCCGGCATCAGTGTCGTTACCTCCGGGGTTCCAGCCGGACAACGAACCTTCGTCGCCCTCCTTGGGGCGGTTGATGGCCACTTTCCATCCGCGCTCAACGAGAACCCCGCGCTGCCACTCGCGGTGCGTGACCGGATTCACGGGTTGCCGAGCACCGCCGAACTCGTGCGAATGCAACACGTTGGTGCCATTGGGGTCCTCCAAAGTGCAAGACGAGATCTCATCATCACCGGTGCCAAGCGGATCGGATCGGATCGGACATTACCAAGCCTCCTCCTTGAGGAGCTCGATCTCCATCCGACGAGTCCACCCCCGCGTTATAGCGTCCTGAAAGCCGAGAGCGCGTCACTGAGTGTCGACACCACTGAGCTGGGGGCCAAATTGGCGCGTGCTGAGGCCATCGAGCGTACTCATATTCGTCAGCACGAAGACTCTGAGTTCGCCGGACAGGTCGGTGCCCTCAACCCCCGTATCCTCTCTCCAACCCAACTCGAGGATCTTGGGCAGTGCCCATTCCGGTGGTTTGTCAAGCACTATCTACGGGTCAGCGTCCCCGATGAAGCAACGAGCGAACCCGATCCTCGCCAGCTTGGTCAACTGGTTCACACCGCGCTTCAACAGCTGGTTTACCTGGAGCCATCCTCCATCAGCCATGCCGATGTCACGACCATGTTGGAAGCGCTTGCCCCCTCACCCCTGCGCCTCCACACGCCAAACTGGCAACCGATCAGAGATGAGATCGCCACCCAACTGCTCGCCATCGCTAATCATCCCGATTTTGCCTCCCCAGGTTCAAAACCATCCGTCGAACTTGAGCTCCGTGGTGATTGGTACGGGATTCCTGTCATGGGTCGCATCGACCGACTCGACGAGATAGGACCGGGCGAGTACCGCATCATCGATTACAAATACTCGAGGTCGGCGCCAAGCGGCATCCAGAATGCTGAGGCTCGTCTCACCATCGACGTCCAGCTCTCCGTCTACACCAAGCTAGTGGAGCAACAATTGGGGCATGTTGTTTCTGCGACATACTGTCTTGTCAAGAAGACCAACTTCGTGAAGGCTCCTGGCATCTCCAAAGGTGAAACTCCTGCGCTCGAAGCCGCCGCAGCCCTGAAGGAACGACTCCACAGCGGACATCTGCCCGTTGCTCCCGACAACGAGCGACTGACCTGCAAGCACTGCGATTACGCTCAGGCCTGTCGGATTGCGAGCAGCAATGCTGGCTAACAGACTCCACACAACCGCCAGCCACCAGAACTCTTGGCCCCACCCCGGTGCCACCGTGTGGACAATCGGTGTAATGTCACCAACACTGCACGACAGCAGGTGCCTGCGTCGATGATGGAGCTCAACGATCGGCAGCGCCAAGCAGTGCAGGCACCAGGCACAGTTACCATCTCCGCAGGGGCTGGGACTGGTAAAACCCAGACGATGGCGGCCCGCTACCTTGCGCACATCGAGGCTGGCATGCGCCCGCTTGAGGTCGTTGCGGTGACCTTCACTATCCGGGCGGCATCGGAGCTACGCCGCCGCATCGTTGAGCAACTACGCGAGCGACTCGATGGCAATGACCCTCGGGTGCTCGAGGTTGAAGTCGCTCCGATCGGCACTATTGACTCACTCTGCCAACGGATCTGTGCTGAATTTCCGATCGAATCAGGTCTCGACTACGACTTTGCCGTCGTCGACGAGACAACGTATCAGCAATTTCTCACCCAGGAGTTGCCTCACCTTCTTGAGGCTGTATCGCAGAGCACCTACGCGTTGATCGACTACTCAGCGCTCAAGACGCTGGTTATGAGCTTTCTCGCCGATCTTGAACGATTCCGGCGCGCGATGACTGTCGACATCGACGCCATCAAAGCCGACATCAACGTGGCTCGCCGCGACGTTATCATGACAGGACCATTGGCGAGCTTCGCTAACCAACTCAGCGAGTACACGCCACTCCCCGTTCAAGATCAGATTGCCGATGCCCACAAGACAGCTCTTCATGCCATAGCATCACTGCTCGCGGGCGACGATTCCGGCTTTGCAAGGCTCAAGTCCCTGAACCTGCGTGGGGGTTCAGCCAAGCATTGGGCGCCTGGAGAGTTCGAATCGGTGAAGGAGGTTCTTCGGGCACTCCGCGACTACGTCAGGTCACTCCCCCTCTACGTCACCGATGGCTTCAATGAGACCGACGAGAGACATCAGCTGACCCTTCAAGCTATCGCTGAGGCCGTGGAGCTCGTTAGGCAACAGCTGGTAGAGCTGAAACGAATTCGTCGCATCGCCGACTTTAACGACTTAGAAATCCATGCCCTGAGAGCCTTGGAGGATCGAGGTGTGCGTGACGAGCTCGCCACCCGCTTTCGTGCCATCCTGGTTGACGAGGTACAAGACATCAGCCCACTGCAGTACGAAATTCTCGAACGACTTGCTACGACGGCGACATTGGCCGCCGTGGGAGATGTTAAACAGTCGCTCTATCGTTTTCGTGGCGCAGAGCCTGCCCTCTTTGCTCAACAGATCAACCAGAGCACCATGCACGTGACCCTTGAAGACAACTATCGGACAATCCCCGGGCTCGTGTCGTTTGTCAACACCACCTTTGTCGATCTCGTCGAACCGTATGAGCCGCTGTATGCCAAGCGCACACAGACCTACGAGCGCAGACCGGTGGAGGTGCTTGCCATCGACGAGACCAGCGCCGCCACCATGCCAGTGCGTCGTCGTGCGCTCGCTCAACAAATCGGTCATCGTATCCTCGGCATTCTTGAAGAGCCATTTCTCGTCGTCGATCCACGTACCGGCGATGCTCGACAGGCTCAACCACACGACATCGCCATCATCGCATCACGATGGGCAACGCTCGATGGCGTCGCGGAGGAGTTGCAGCGCCTGGGGTTGGTGGCCAACATCGTTGGTGGTGGCCAACTCCTTGCCACTCAGGAGGCGTGGGATGTGTTGACGCTGCTCTCGTTCTTGGATAATCCACACGAAGACCTCGCATGCATCGCCCTTATGCGGTCCCCGATGATTGGCATCAGCGATCGAGAGCTCGCGACGCTGGCAAACACCAAGGAACGCTCCATATCGTGGTTCGCTCACCTCCTGCGCGAACTCGCCGACGATCCGCGGCTAAGCCCAATTCGCATGCTGCCCTTTTCTCCCACACCGCTCTCCCCAAGCGATCAACTGGCCAAAGCCGGCGACCTGCTCCTCTATCCAGAGCTGCTCGCACGGCTCAACCATGACGAGCGTCGTCGTGCCGATTGGGTGGCACTGCTCGATCTCGTTGACCAGCGGGCCAACGAAGGCTTCGATACTCGATCGATCGTGAGCTATCTGCGCACTGCTCTCGCAGAGCAGTCGCGAATCCAACGACCACCGATCGAAGCCCAGGACGCAATCTCGCTCGTCACGATCCATGCCTCCAAGGGTCTGGAGTGGCCAATCACCTTCGTCATCGACTTGGACCACCCACCAGCCCATCAACCTCGCCAGCTCATCGATCCAAAACGAGGTGTCGCCTTTACGCTCGCCGATGAGACCTCTGGCCACCTCTCTTGGATACAGGAACACCAGGTAAAGGAGGATCTCCTCGAGGAGCGTCGCAAGTGGTACGTCGCCACCACGAGGGCGAGAGACCATCTCATCCTTGGCTTTGCCTCACGGTCGCAGGTCGATGAACTTCTCTCTCGTATCGAAGCTCAGTTCGAGATCACGACGTGTCCCATCGATGCCCCACCAGCGAACCCACGGGTCGCGCCCGAATCAACCAAGCGCAGCTATCGACAGGCTCCCGTGGAGCTCACCGCACCGTGTACAACGATCCATCGAACCCTTAGCAGTCGAGCGCTGAATGACTTCCGGCTGTGTCCGCTCCTGCTAATCAGTGCCGACCCCCCTTTCGGGCCAGCTCGGCGCCTCAATCAGCTTTGGTGTCAGCGGGCTAGCGAGGGCATCCCAGTCGAAGAACACGACCTCGCGTGGATGGGAGCCACCGAAGCACGAAACCTCCTCAACGACGTTGGAGGTTACCCCGAGACCCTCACGCCCTACCTTGCCAATCGGCCGGTGCTTTGCCAAGGTGCCAGCCCCGTCGGCACCTGGTCGATCAGCTGGGGACCATTCCTCGACGATGGAACGGCGCTCATCGACGTCACGATGGAGCAGGGCGATCTCGTCGGCCTCGCACTCGCCACTGTTGAGCGTCCCGGCGTGGGGGCCGCTATCTTCAACCCGGTGACGTCGCATCTCCATTCGCTCACACCTGCGGAGTTGCGCCGCATGAACGCTACGTTGGCCCCACTGGTACGAGAGCTCGATGCGCACCAACTCGGTCCTCGCGAGCACCGCGGCAACGTCTGTCGCTCCTGTCGGGCTCGCAATACCTGTCACTGGGTTGAACGCTGAGACCATAGGCTCTAGCTGTGTCTTCAATCGATCTCGCAGGTTTTATCACCGACGTCAAGGGCCAAGCCATCCATCATGGTTTCCACGTGCACGACGAACGCCACTTCATGGAGACCTACTCGCTTCGCCAGTGGTGGGAGGTAGACCTTCACCCAGAATCGGGGTGCGGCTCACCCGTGGAGCTCCATCTCGCCCTTGATGTTGACCCGCGGGTCCTCCTGGCCTTCGAAGATGCGCTCACGACCGCAGCCGATTCTGAAGCAATCCCTGATGAGTTTTTCTTCCCGCTGACACTGACCTGGACACTACCTGCGCCTGAAATCGAACTACTCAACCTTGCTCTGGATCTGGCTGGCCTTACCGGAATGTCACTGCCACTAGAGGTTGCCGCCACCGACAGCTACGGTTCGCCCGCAGCTACCCCCGAGCGAGTTATCAGCGTGACGGCCAGACGCTCCGTCTCGCTGACGAAGATCATCGAAGGGGAAGAGACCATCGTTGAGACCCTCAAACGCGCCAACGACGTCAGCCTATTTCTCCTCAATCTTGTAGAGCAGTGACCCGTGTCAAACCCGCCCATCCACAACCAACGTCCGCGTCGAAGTAAGGTTACGGAACCACAACTACATGAAATGAGTGACGCCTCTCTCGTTGTCGCGGTAGCGCGCTACAACCAAGACGCGTTGGCAGAGATCTTTCGACGACATGGAGGGGCAGTGCACGCACTCGCGAAGCGAGTAACCCGCGACGCTGCACTGGCGGAGGAGGTCACCCAGGAGCTCTTCGTTCGACTCTGGAACGAACCGGAGCGTTACGACTCCGCTCGTGGCACCTTGCGAACCTTTCTCCTCATGCAGACGCACCGCCGGTCGGTGGATGTGATCCGATCCGAAGAGGCGCGAAAGCGACGAGAGCAGACCGATGCCGCCCAGATCGCAGCCGCCTCCTACGATATCGATCACGAATTCGGCGATCTCGCGGACCGGGAAGCCATTCGTGAAGCGTTAGCGACGCTCCCCGAGGAGGAGCGTCGAGCGATTCAGCTCGCCTTCTATCATGGGCTGACCTACCGAGAGGTCGCCCAGCGGCTCGAGCAGCCCGAGGGCACAGTAAAGACGCGAATCCGCTCGGGACTCAAGAGGATGAACGAAGCACTCAGTACGTGGAAGGTTGTAGAGCCATAATGAGCAATTACTCCAACAACCCAGAGCCGATGGGTCACCATGAGGCCGAGAACCTGCTCGGAGCCTACATCATCGACGCCGTGGACACCAGTGAACGCGAGGCCATCGAGGCACATCTCAAAGACTGCCCGGCCTGTCGATCGGAGGTCGACGCGCTACGGCCAACCCTCGGCATGCTCGCCAACGAAGGCGGACCAGCACCCGCGGGAATTTGGGAGCGCATCGAACACGAGATTGGCGGTCTCAACGACCCGGTTCTCCCCTTTCGCCAACCGGCACGACGCTCACGCCTTCGCATCCCAACGATCATCGCATCAACCGCACTTGCCGTCGCGGCGGCACTCACTTTGATCTTTGGTATCGAGATCCACAGCCTCAATCATCAGGTCGCACAACTTGGCACCCAGGTCACCGCCTCGGCTACCAAGGCAATCGCCACCGCTGCACTCTTACAACCTGGCGCTAAGCAGTTTGCCCTCGTCGACCCCCATGGCAAAACCGTCGGCAACGTGGTTGCGCTGCGCTCAGGCGAAGTTGTGCTCACCTCATTTTCGATGCAAGCCTTGAGTCCGAAATCGACCTATCAGGTATGGGCAATCGTCGACGAGCGGCCAATATCACTTGGGCTGCTCGGCAACCGGCCAGGGGTCTCCGTGTTTCACACCCAGGGCCACCATGCGTTCGAGTTTGCCGTCACCATCGAACCCGCACTCGGAGTGGCCCAACCGACTAGTGCGCCGGTCGCGACCGCTGCCATTGTCTAGCGTGCCCACCCAAGAGCACGGGCCACAGTGGTGACGCCATCAGCCTGCGAGCTCTGATACGATTTGGTGACCCCGTGCAGTTGAGGTTGACGAGTAGGATCGATACATGACCGATACCCTCTTTAGCCTTGTCCAATCTGGACTCGATCTCCTCAACGAAGCCATCACCGAGCAGATGAAGCTGCTGGTCGAATCCGGGCTTGGCGAGACCGAACAGGTCAAGACCTACCAACTCGCCCAGAGTGCCTCGGCGTTGCTCGCCATCCCACCGATGATCACCTACGCAGGCTATGGAGAACACGAGGCAGCGGTGGCTGCACTGTTTTGCACCCAGACACTGCGCTCGAGTGCGGCAGCGCTGTTGGAGGCAGGACTCCTCGATCCACATCAAGGTCAATCCCTCTTTGCCAACACGCCAACGGTTAGAGATGACGTCATGGAACGGGTCGCGCTCGACCCAGGCTTGCCACACCTGGGAGAGGACTTGGCGTTGGTGGCGGACGCATTTCGACGCGTGGCCGACGACAAGATCGCTCCGTACGCCGACGCGATCCATCGCCAAAACCTCGACATTCCAGAGGCAATTATCGAACAACTGGCCGAGATGGGAGCATTTGGGCTTTCGATCCCTGAAGCCTTCGGCGGTTCGTCAACCGAGAGTGTGGACGATCTCATTGCCATGTTGGTCGCCACCGAGGAGCTTTCACGGGTGTCGTTAGGCGCCGGCGGCTCCTTGATTACCAGACCAGAGATCCTCTCGAAAGCCCTCCTGGCTGGAGGAACCGAAGAGCAGAAGCAGCGCTACCTTCCATCGCTTGCCTCTGGCGAACTCATGGGAGCCGTCGCGGTGACCGAACCAGACTTTGGTTCCGACGTTGCCCACCTCACGACCACCGCAACGCCAAAGGACGGTGGCTGGCGCCTTGACGGGACGAAAACTTGGTGCACTTTTGCTGGCAGAGCGAACATCCTCGCCGTCCTTGCGCGCACCAACCCTGACCGTAGCCTTGGGCATCGCGGGCTCTCGCTGTTCTTCGTCGATAAGCCGCCATTTCCAGGCGAGAGCTTCCGACACGAGGCCAACGGTGGGGTCATCGAGGGACGCGCTATTGCTACCCTCGGCTATCGCGGCATGCACTCCTTTGAAGTGAGCTTTGACAATGTCTACGTCCCAACCACCCAACTCATCGGTGAAGCAAGCGGACTCGGCCGTGGCTTCTACCTCCAGATGGCAGGATTCGAGAACGGAAGAATCCAGACAGCAGCAAGGGCCGTCGGCGTCATGCAAGCCGCCTATGAGGCAGCAAAGGCCTACGCCCAGGGGCGGACGGTGTTTGGCAACCCGCTCATCGACTACCAGCTCACCAAAGCCAAGCTTGCCAGCATGTCAGCGACCCTACAGGCAAGCCGTCAGCTCACCTATTGGGTTGCGATCCAGCTCGCCAACCATAACGGCTCGCTCGAGGCCTCAATGGCCAAGGCCTACACCTGTCGGGCAGCTGAATCGATCACCAGAGAGGCAATGCAGCTCCACGGTGGAATGGGCTATGCCGAAGAATACCCAGTCAGTCGGTACTTCGTCGATGCCCGCGTGTTGTCGATCTTTGAGGGTGCCGAGGAGACGCTCGCACTACGAGTCATCGCCAAAGGCCTCGCTCGTCGATAACCTTCACGAGGTGCTCTCTGCGTCCAGCTACACTGGTCGAGGCCAACGGAACCGATGGTCCGACTTTGGCCCCGGTCAAGCTGTGAGATAGCCATGCCGATGAAGGCACCAAGGCCGATGGATGGCCACCAGGAAAGGACGGTGAGTGCACTGCGCAGACTCCTCGGCAACATCTTGTTGAGCCTTGGCATCCTTGCGGGGACCATCGCCATCTTGGCGCATCTGTCGATGTTGACCATCTTCAATCCGAATCGACTCGCCAACGACGCACAAACGCTCAGTTCCAGCTCAACGATGCAGTCGGCGATCGCCGATAGTCTCACCAACACGCTCTCCCCGATCACCGGAATAGCTGGCATCACCGTCTCTCATGGGGAGCTACAGTCGGTCATCGCCGCAGCGCTCCGACAACCCGAAGTTCAGGCACAATTCATCAGCGCTATCCGGCAGGCCGATGGACACCTGCTCGGCACCGATCATGCACCGGTCACCATCGGCGGCCCAGCATTGACCAGATTCATCGCAGCTGGGATCTCTCGGTATTCGAGTTCACTCGGCAATGCCGTAGCTCAGGCCAACCTCCACATCGCAATTCCCGGAGCTGACCTGCCCAACCTAGGGCCTTTGGCGCGTGCCGCCAAGACGGCCGTCCCCATCGCCACCGAGATCGCCATTGTCCTCTTACTGCTCGCGCTGATCATCCACAAGGCCAGATCGGCCGTCATCGCTCGCATCGGCAAGTGGCTCATCGCCATGTCCATCATCGCGGTCCTGATCTTTTGGGCGGTGCCGACCTATCTTCTCCCAAAGATCCACCTCAGCTGGGCGCTTATCGCCACGGTCGTCCTCAAGGCAACCGGCCAAGGCGTGACCGTGTTCTATCTCGAGCTCGCCATCTCGGGCATCACCTTGTATGCACTCTCGAAGGTGGCCTCAAAGCTCGTCTGAGCCAGTTCCAGATCCTTCATGGTCTTGCGCCGGAGTCGATCGTGGCACCGAGCTACTGGCTCAGCAACGGGCGACGCCCGCTACTGCGAGCCTGTCGACTCGCTGCGGACCATCTTGGCTTTTTCACCTCTGGCACGAAACTTCATCGCCATCTTTCGGCTCGCCTCGTCGATCATCTCGTCCCCAAACATGACGGCTCCGCGGCCATCATTGCTCGTGGCAGCCGCATAAGCGTCGAGAAGGTTGCACGCCTTGTCAAAGAGCTCCTGAGATGGTCGGTACACCTCATTTAACACCTCCACCTGCGTGGGATGGATCGCCCATTTGCCGTCATAGCCCAACATGGCAGAGCGCAACGCATACCGACGCAATCCTTCGAGATCGGCGATCTTCAAGTAGGGGCCGTCGATGACCTGGATGCCCGCAGCGCGCGCCGCCATCAAGATCTTGGCGAAGACGTAATGGAAATGGTCCCCGGGATACTCGGGTACCTCGACACCGCCCGTGAGCACCGGCATCTCCATCGACGCGGCAAAATCGGCAGGTCCAAACACCACCGTCTCGACACGTGGGGATGCCGAACAGATCTCTTCGACATTGATGAGTCCCGTGGTCGTCTCGATCTGAACCTCAAGCCCGATATGGCCGGGGGCAAGACCCGCCTCTGCCTCGATCTGTGTGAGCAGGAGATCGGTGGCGATGACCTGAGATGCATTTTGAACCTTCGGCAACATGATCTCGTCGAGTCGCTCTCCGGCGCCGGTGACAACCTCAAGAATGTCACGGAACGTCAACGTCGTGTCCCAGGCGTTAACCCGCACGCAAAGTACCCGGTCATCCCAGCCTCCGGCGGCGATCGCATTGGCTACCGTCGTCCGCGCCGCGACCTTCTCCGAGGACGCAACCGAGTCCTCAAGGTCCAAGAACGTCATGTCGGCTGGAATATCACGGGCCTTGGTGATGAAACGATCGCTCGACCCGGGAACCGAAAGGCAGGAACGACGCAAAAGAGAGCGGGAGCGTAGTGACATGCGATCTATCCTATGCGGCGAAAGACGATCTCGCCGATCACGCGACACACAATTCGAACCACAAGAACCCGTATGGAGCTAGCGTCAACCGATAGCTGCCATCGTCGGCAATGACGGGGAACGGTGTCATACCTAGCAGCTCCACCGGTACCCGCCCGCTCCATCGACCCAGATCAACGGCGACGGGCTGCACCTTGGACGCGAAGTTGACCACACAGAGCACGACACGCTCATCGTTAGCGAGGAAACGCGCAAAGGCGAGGATGGAGTCGTTGTCGACCGACAGCAACGAAAAATCACCATCACCCAACACCGACTCGCGATGTCGCACGGTAAGCATCTCGCGAGTCCAACGCAAGAAGGAGGAGGGGTTGTTCATCTGCGACTCGACATTGACCACCTGATAGCCATAAACCGGATCGATGATGGGGCTGGAGTACAGCCTGGCTGGGTCAGCGCGTGAAAAACCACCGTTGCGGTCTGGCGACCACTGCATTGGCGTGCGCACCGAGTCACGGTCCCCAAGGTAGATGTTGTCACCCATGAGAATCTCGTCGCCGTAGTACAGAATTGGCGAACCTGGCAGGGAGAGGATGAGGGCGTGCAGCAGCTCCGCCACCCGACGGTCGTTGTCGATCAGTGGTGCCAATCGCCGTCCAATACCGACGTTACGCCTCGAGATTGGGTCACTCGCGAAGGCGCTGTAGAGAAATTCACGCTCTTGTTCGGTCACCATCTCAAGCGTGAGTTCATCATGGTTGCGCAGAAAGATTCCCCATTGGCAGCCGGCCGGTATGGCAGGGGTTTGCCGCAATGCTTCGGCGGTAGGCAATGCGCTCTCCGACTTCACGCTGAGAAACAGCCGTGGCATGAGCGGGAAGTCATAACACATATGGCATTCATCACCATTGCCGAAGTAATTGACGACCTCGGCTGGTGGTTGATTCACCTCTGCAAGCAACACCGCTTCGGGGAACTCAGCATCGAGCAGTGCTCGAATACGCTTTAGATAGGCATGGGTAGCCGGGAGGTTCTCACAGCGCGTCCCCTCCTCTTGGAACAGATAGGCGGCAGCATCAAGGCGGAATCCATCGAATCCCAGCGACAGCCAATACCGGACCACCTGAAGGACCGCCTCCTGTACCTCTGGATTTTCATAGTTGAGATCTGGCTGGTGGGCGAAGAACCGATGCCAGTAGTACTGGTCACGCTCGGGGCAATACGTCCAGTTGGAGTTCTGGGAATCGACGAAGATCACCGGTGCCGACTGATAGCCGCTGTCATCATCGGCCCAGACATACCAGTCAGACTTTGGATTGTCACGCGACATCCTGGACTCAAGGAACCATGGATGCTGGTCGCTAGTGTGGTTCAACACAAGGTCAGCGATCACCTTGATACCCCGCAGGTGCGCCTGTGTCAACAGCTCCTCGATGTCGGTCACGCTCCCATAGGTTGGGTGTACGCTCAGATAGTCGGACACGTCATAGCCACCATCTCGCCAAGGGGACGCGTAGAACGGCAGGAGCCATAGGCAATCGATGCCGAGCCACTCAAGATAGTCAAGCTTTGCGGTTACCCCACGAATATCACCTTGCCCATCACCAGTGGCATCGAAAAAGCCACGAATGTAGACCTCGTAAAAGACCGCACGTTGGAACCAGGTCCGTTCGTCACCCAACGCAAGCATCCGCCGCGATGGATCGAGCACCTAACGTCCCTCGAACTGGGCCTTGCCTGGACCCTTCTCAAAGAATGATTTGATGCCGATCTCGGCGTCCTTGGTCCCAAACACCTGCCCAAAGTAAGCCTTCTCCAACTCAAGCCCCTCTTGCAAGCTGCCCGAAAGACCGGCATCGATGGCTCGCTTGGCAAACGACTGCGCCACCAGCGGACCATGGGCAAACTCGGTCGCCCAGGCAACGGCCGCGGTCTCTGCCTCCCCGTCTGGGACGACACGATCGACGAGACCCCAGGCCAGAGCCTTGTCAGCATCGATCGGTTGACCACCGAGAATCATCTCTTTGGCCCGTGACGCCCCAATAAGCCGTGGAAGGCGTTGCGTGCCACCGCCACCAGGGATAATTCCGAGCGCTATCTCCGGCTGTCCAAGCTTTGCCCCCACGCCCGCGACCCGAAAATCACACGAGAGGGCCAGCTCCAGACCACCGCCGAGGGCATAACCCTCCACCGCGGCAATCACCACACGCGGCAGGGTGCTAAGCGCATTGAGTGCCCAGTGAAAGTACTGGCCCATCTCCCGACCAACCGCCATACCTCCGAACTCTCCGATCTCAGCTCCGGCCGCGAAGATGCGCTTGGAGCCCGTCACGACCACCGCCGCCGGAGGATCCAGCGCCATCGCATTCGCATGGGCCCAAAGCTCCTCAAGCAGGCCCTTCGAGAGCGCGTTCGCCTTCGGCCGATTCAGTCGCAGAATGACGACGTTGTCTTCGGTCTCCTCGCGAATCAAAAACTCCTCCATTACGACTCCTCCTTCTCCTTCTCTCCTCGCAGGGAGATAGCGATCAAATCAACCAGCTCCACTGCCGCCTTTGATGGCGTCAATGAACCGTCGCGCACTCGTTGACGGAGATCGTTGCCCTGTGCAACTCCCCCCGCCGCCTGGCGCAGTGTAGCCATCACCAGTCGATCAAACTCGGCAAGGCGTCGTGCACCCCGACGGCGCGCCAACTCGCCATTGGCATCCAATGTGGCCTTCAACTCGGCCAACGTCTCAAACAGCGACACGACGCCATCACCACTGGTGGCGACCGTCTCGATGATCGGTGGACGGTGTTCACTCGCACCCAATTCGAGCATGTTCTCAAGATCTCGACGGGTATCTCGTACACCGGCGCGATCCGCCTTGTTGATCACGAAGATATCCGCGATCTCCATCAGCCCAGCCTTGTTGGCTTGAATCGAGTCTCCCCACCCAGGATTGATAACCACCACGGTAGCATCAGCCTCACCGGTAATCTCGATCTCAACCTGACCTACACCGACCGTCTCAATCAGCACCCACGGAAACGCAAGCGCCTCGAGAAGGCGCACAATCCTTGGGACCGACACCGTTAGTCCACCCAAATGGCCACGAGTCGCCAACGAGCGGATGTAGACCCCAGGATCTTGCGTGTGGCTTTGCATGCGCACCCGGTCACCAAGGATCGCACCACCACTGAAAGGGGATGAGGGATCGACCGCTACCACCGCGACCCGGTCGTCGATGGCACGGATCTGGCCAATCACACGGTCGACCAGGGTCGACTTGCCACTCCCAGGAGCACCAGTGAAGCCAACGACAAACCCGGACTCGTCTTGGCGCGTCACCCATTCTTCGAGATCGTAGTGACCCGTGGTCTCGGAACGCTCGATCATGGAGATCAGGCGCGCAATCGCCCCCTTATCGCCATGCTCTTGTGCCAAGGCAACAAGCTCAAGTGGATCTTCCAATCTACACCTCAATCGTTTCTATCGTCGCCCCAAGCTCCACCAACGTCTCCGCGAGCGCATCGTAGCCGCGCTCGATATGGGACACCGCCAAAACATGGCTCTCTCCGTATGCCGCTAGCGACGCAACCACCAGTGCCGCTCCCGCCCGAATATCGTGCGCCGTCACCTCGGCCCCCAACAATCGAGGCACTCCCCGCACGATGATGTGATGACCCTCGGAACGTACGTTGGCCCCATAGCGGCGCAGCTCGTCCAGGTAACGAAATCGACCAGCGAAGAGATTTTCGCTCACCACACTCACACCATCAGCAACCGACAGCATGGCCACCAACATCGGTTTATAGTCGGTGGCCACTCCCGGATACGGAAGTGTTTGGATATCAACCGCCTTGAGCTCTCCCGAGGCCGTCACGCCCAACGATTGTTCATCGAGTTCGAAGGTGAGGCCAACGCTGGTTAGCTTTCGAATGAGAATCAACATATTTGAAGGATCGACACCTGAGATCCGAACCTGTCCGCCGGTTGCTCCCACCGCAGTCAGATAGGTCGCAGCCACCACCCGGTCCCCTATGACGCGATGATCCATGGGACGAAGACGCTCCACCCCATCGACGATCACCCGCGACGTACCAGCTCCCTCGATTTGGGCGCCCATTTCGATCAGCGCATTGGCGAGATCGATGACCTCTGGCTCTCTGGCCGCATTGTCGATAATGGTTCGACCTCGGGCGGTCACCGCGGCCATCAACACGTTATCGGTTGCGGTATGCGAAGGGAACTCCAGAACGAGATCGCACCCAACGAGTTGGTCGGCCTTCGCCACCAACTGCCCCTCCTGGGCCTCAACCACCGCCCCGAGCGAGGTGAGTGCGAGTTCGTGGATATCGACGGGGCGAGCTCCGAAATCATCGCCGCCCGGCGTGGCGATCGCAACCTGACCGGTTCTCGCGAGAATCGGGCCCAGGAGCACGACCGAGGCTCGAATGCTCTTGACGAGATCGTAATCTGGCTCACTAGCCAGGTCTTCAGGACTTGGTACGTCGACCCGAAGGCGATGTGGACCATGCCAATCAGTCGTTACTCCGAGCGAGGCGAGGATCGACCGCATAATCTCGACATCGGTGATCCTTGGCACATTATCCAACCAATGGGTCCCCGTCGCCAGAATCGTCGCAGCCATCAGCTTAAGGACGGAATTCTTCGCACCCTGGATTTGGACACTACCCTCGAGTCCCGTGCAGTGCTCAATACGATAGGCTCGCACTACGCCGTCCTCCTTTACACCGCTCCACCGACCCATGCTAGCGGTCTTGGGGCCACCCAATGATGACCACGCTGAGGGTGCGAAATCGGCGCGACAACGACAAAGTGAGCACCGGGCAATGGCCCGAGGATCCCAACCCAACCTTCACAAAATCGTCTCGGATCTACCTCCACCGGCGCATTCGAGCGATAGGCACTGCGTTCACGCATCTTGGATGCACCTCGTACACGGTTCCTCTCGTGGGCGGCCTCCCCACTTGCCTCGGATTCGTTCTCGCCCGTGGGATGCCCTGTCCGGGTGATGAACCGTTCCATCGTCTGGGCTGACACCTGTCCCCAATGGCAACAGAACCGGACAGGACGCTGGCCTCGACGAGACCAGGACTGGCGACCGACCACTCCCAGACATTCAACAAAGCGTTGCCGTCTCGATCTGGGAGACAGCCGCTTGGAGGTGGCACGGGGTTGCAGCAGTTGTCAGACATACCTACTAAATCATACTTTCATGAACTTGCGTGAGTAGGCACTGTCCCAAGGTATACATCTACAGACGGCATATCGGTGGTCTAGAGCTGGCAAAATACCGGTACCAACCCATCGCGTAGGCAACAAGCTGATTCTTGTAGGTTATCTGGAGTCAACACAAGAAACGAGTGGATCCACTGTCATCTAAGCGCGAGTATCGTCGTCCGATCAGAAGACAGACCTCGACCTGCAAGTAGCGCGGGTGCTAGCTTGGGCGGCCGAGAACGGATACAAAATCGACAAGGTAGTGACCGAAGTCGGTTCAGTACTCAATAACCGTCGTCCAAAATTCCTCAAGCTTTTGGGTGTTCCAAAGGTCACGACGATATTGGTTGAGCGTCGTGGCAGATTCTGCCGGTTTGGTGCCGACTATGTTGAGGCAGCCCTGAGCGCTCAGTCGAGACGGCTTGTCGTGGTAGATCCTGGGGAGGTTGACGACGACCTCGTGCGTGATGTCACCGAGTCGCTGACCTCGTTATATGCTCGACTCTACGGGAAGCGCTCGGCAGTAAATAAAGCACAGAAGGCCATGGAGGCGGTGTGCTCGTGATTGCAGCTGTGTATTTTCGCCAACTTTGCCACCCATTCTCGCCGAAAATTGCCACCTGTTATCGCTGAACTTTGCCACCCCCTCGAGGGTGCGAGACGGACTGGTTGTAGTGTATCGTTCATCGGTCAAGTGTCGCCTCCTTCTCGATCTCATCGAGCGTGTCATGAGGCCTCGCTCTTATCCTTGGTCACCTTGAACTTCTTGGTTCTCATGGATGCTCCGGTCATCGAGAGGATATGGGCGTTGCACAACAGTCGATCGAGTACTGCATCAGAGACGGTTGGGTCTCCAAGTGCCTCATGCCAGGAGTCAATGGGTAGCTGTGAGGTGACGATGGTCGACTTGCGTTCAGATCGATCCTCTCACACTTCGAGTAGGTCGAAGGCTTCGCTACCGGTGAGTGGCGTGAGCCCGAAATCGCCAACGACGAGTATCTCAGCGCGTGACAGACTCCCAAGTACCCTGAGGTATCTTCCGTCACCTCTTGCAATTGCGAGATCACTAAGGAGCGTCGGTGCTCGCCGACAGGCTGCGCTATGACCTGATCGAATCCCGGCCAAGGCCAAGGCACACGCGAGGTAGCTCTTGCCAACCCCGGTTGGACCGGTGATGAGAACGTTCTGGTGTGCATCGACCCAGTGTGATGAGCTAAAGCCCATGATGGTAGCACGGTCAAGCCCTCTTGGGGTGTGAAAGTCAAGGTCCTCAATGCTGGCTGAGTGTCTGAGCTTGGCAGCTCTTAGGCGGGCGGCGAGCCGTTTGGCTTCGCGGTCCATCGCTTCGTGTTAGCTCCTGTGCTGCAACCCATTAAGTACTGACCTTGTTATAGCAATACCGTTAACTTAGGGTCCAGCTCCTATGACATAGATAAGATCTTTGGCTGGCTTTGAGGGTTGGGGTCGGTTGCTATGGTTGGGATACTTGGTGGGATAGGGACTCATCCGTTTGCGAATCACCCGGGGATTGGAGCGCAGCCTTCGTTTTGGGAGCACTTGGTCAAGGATTTGACAACTTGCGCGGCTGAATGTTTCAGCGAGAACTCGAGGGGGGAAACCCTCAACTGGTCATAGCACTGGTGCGTACCGTCCGGAGAGAGCCGACAAATGAGAGCGCCACCGGGTCCCCTCGTGTGGGTGCCGATACGTCGTACATGAGTTCCCTGATGCCAAAGTGCAGGGCTAACATCCCCCAGATCTCCTGGTAGACGAGCTCGGGAGATTGAGACCGTAGCACTCTTCGTGCCTCCGACTGATGGGTCTTTAATTCATCAAAGGCCGATTCGATCTCCCAACGTTTGGAGTAGAGTGCCGCCAATTCATGAGCCGGTGCCACCTCGGGATCGGTGATGGTGCAAAAGAGGCGGTACAAGAGATCCGAGTCCTCCCCTTCGGTGATCTGGTACTCGATTACCCTGAGCAGAAGCGGACTCTTTCTGACTCTGTCCTTATGGTGATAGACGTTGCCAAGGTAAGAACCATCCTCGAGTTCGGTGACCGTCTCAATTCGGTAGTTGCTCTTTGCCCGCCAGAGGAGTTGGGCACCGGTGTTGGCAGCTCGCTGCCAGAGGTCGTACCCAAAGAACCCTCGGTCACCAAGACAGAGCATCCCAGGTGTGAGCTTATCGATGACACCTTTTGCAAGAATCTGCTCAGCAACGCTGTAGGGGCCTACATTGGCGGCGAAGATCGCATGGGTTCCACACTCTAAGAGGCCGATGATTCTCGCCTTGGCATAGGCAGCCTCGCCAAGTGCGGTGGTTGGCTTTGTAAAGTGAGTGAGGTTCTCTGGGGTGTCAGCGACACTAAGGCTCGTTCCGTCGATCGCAACCAGGCGTAACCCCCGATAAAAGGCACCGGTATCACCAGGAGCTGCCAGTGGCCTTGCAACTGCCTCATAGAGCCTCTTCATGGGTTCGGCCCCAAGGCGTAGACGAGCCTTAAAGATCGCCACCTTGGAGGGGACGTTCCAAGAAGACTGGAATTGATCCATCCACCGCAACCCCTCGCTCAAGTGACGCATGACCTCCTCGTAGGAGTCCTGGGGATAGAGCGAAAGTGCCAAGACGTAATAGATCATCACCCGTGATGGCAACAGACGTACGCGCTGTTGGACCTTGTCGGTTGCGATGAGTATCGAATCGATGAGATCTCTCCCAAAGGTGCGGGTAAGAACCCCCTATGGAGAGATGATCGGTCAACCGTGAGCCCTCTGGTTGTCGTTTCCATCCGGGTCTTGGCATCGGCACCTCCCGAGACTTCGTATAGCACAGGGATGGTACTAAGTTAACGGTATTGCTTGTTATAGAAATTATAGTAAAGTATGCTCAAGAGTGATCAACGTAGCCGCATCAGCAGCGTGCCTCTCGGCAAATCCTTCGCCGGCCCATTGTTGTTCAATTAACCTTGAGATCGCATCCCTGGAGGTGAAACAAGAACGTACGGCGTTGAGAGCGCACTGGCACTTTCCGACTACTTGGCTATATGACCAGCGGGGATCCTTGGCCTCAGATATCCTTACTCTGGTGTTGAGGAGTTGTACGTCCCGTATTGTGAGTAGTTTCATGAGAGCGATGCGGACCTTTGGGAAGACCTTGCCCCGAAAGACAAAAGCTACCTAAGGACCTGGTGCAGCCCCGACAATGAGGTCTGGTGTAGGCTGCAACTATATTGCGAAATAGGCAGACAATGGGACCAACGATCCAGCATGGTGATCTCCGCTCTCAGAACTTTCCGCGACGTGTTGCGCCAGCTACACAGCCGATCCATGGGCAGTCACCGGCAAGTGCCAGGGGCAGACCAGCGGTCTGGAGCGGTCGCCTATGGCCTGGGATGCTCGTGAAAACGAACGGGTTGCCTGGCACGGCCACCATCGAATCATCACCTCCGAGGTATCTGGGTGATCCAATGAACAGTGTGAGGGAGTATTCGCCATCAATCAGACTCTGCCGCGATCGCAACGCCGAACCATCGGCACACGTGCCGAGGCCGCCCATCAACCAATCAAGGTGTCGCATGCATACACCATGCGACGAAACGGCTGTTTGCAAGCGTGGTGACGTGACGTGACGTGCCACCACACTCGGAGCGTCACGAGATCGGCACCACAGCGTCTTTGGGGGGCCACCGACACCTCCCATGATTGTCTTGGCCCCGCTCTTCGCATACGGGACTGGCCTGGTACTTTGTCACCTCGAAGCCGACACTTGACCTTTCGCGGGTACACCACCCGCAGACCATCAACGAAGAACGATGGCGCGTAACGCTCCTAAACGCTGGCGCCAACTCTTCGGCGTTCTTGGTCTCGTGGGTCTCGCGCTCGTACTCTGGGAAAATCGTACCTCATTGGCAAACTTTGTGCCTCTGCTCGCAAGATTGCGCTGGTATGTACTGGCAACGGTGGTCCTCGTCCAGCTCGCTAGCTATTGGCTCAATGGCCTCTACTACCGGTCGATTCTACGGATTTTTCGCTACGACGTTCATACAGGGCGATTGTTTGCCGGCGCACTGGCTACAAACTTCGTCAACTATCTCCTTCCGTCTGCTGGCCTTGCTGGTGCCGGGTATTTGTCGGAGGTTCTAGCCCCCAAAGTACCAAGAGGAGTAAGTGTCCTCGTGCAGCTGATGCGTTATGCATTTAGTGCTCTCGCGGTGCTTTTGATGATGCCGTTCGGGTTCGCGCTCGTCTATGCCCAGAGCAACAAGGGGGGCAGGTCCCTCCTGGACGCGACCGTCGCATCGGCCATTGGCATCACGATTCTTGCGGTCGGTCTCATCATCTTGGTCCATCATGAGGCACGCTTGCGTCGCA
>JALCZJ010000036.1 GCA_022690815.1 Ferrimicrobium sp. | reverse complement strand
TTGTCTCGATAGCTCTCTCGTAGCAGCATCGCCGGTGCTAAGTTACGATTGGGGATCGTGGCCGCGTAACTGCTTACTACCTTAGACGTCGATAACACTCATGTCGGGACCAACCCCAACACATCCTTACCATGCCTGAGCATACATGCCTACACCCTCTACTACCCTAGGCAAGAACATGGTGCTCAAGGCGCAATTTGGGCATAAATCGAGACCGGCTGGGGGGAACTTCGGATGAGACAGCCACGTGACACCCAACACGCCGATGGTGTCTCGGAAGCCAGCCCGCTTGCCATGATCGACAAAGCAAAGGACTCCAGTGTGGAGCGGCTCTACTACCTACCGCGAAACCATTAGGTTCACCGCGAGCACCCGGGCAGCACACCCTAGGTCATTGGTGCGATTTCAGGCCAGCCTGGATGCTCGATCAGCCCACAAAGTCATCGAGCGCCACATTCAAGAGCACCGAGCCCCAGTGCTAGTGAGTCTGTAGGTGAGCTATCGTCAAGCATTGCTGGTGCTAACGAGGAGCGAAGTTGGAGGGAGAGTCGCTGATCGAAATTGCAGAGTCACCTACTGCGCTAGAAAGATTGACAGTCACGCTGGAGCCAACGCGAACCTGGCAGCCGTGTCGCGGGTCGCTAACCCTAGCTATAGGCTCCGTCAGCCAGATGGCCATCTGCATGCGAACGCACCCGGTCTGCAAGATCATCGAGCGCTGTACGGATGATCTTGACCTCGGCTCGACGCTTCACAAACGACGGCAGTGGTACTACTAACTCGGCCAACAACTCATAGGTAACTTGTGTTGCACCATTCGCTCCTTCTTCGAAGGTGTAGCGGCCATCCATTTTGGAGGTTATGTCGCCATCGACCTGGCTCCAGCTGATCGAATGTGGCGCATCGCCATAATCATAGCGCAAGGTATAGGAGGCGCTACGACCAAAAGCACCGGTGCGAAACGCCACCACAAGCGGCCTTCCCGCCGCATCACGATCAACAATCTGTACGCTGCGAACGTCTGAAGCCCATGTTGGATAGCTCTCGACGTCGATTACTGCCTCAAAGCAAGCATTGACGCTCGCCGCGATCTCCTTTGAGTCTGCCGTGGCATCCATCGCTTCCTCCTTCATCCCTTCACCGACGCTGCCGTTTGTCCATTAGCTTCGCCAACGCGACCTCATAGGCCTTACTAAGCTGATCATAGTCAAATCGTGCGCGCACCTCAGCGCTTATGGCCTCGCGAGGTGCACTTTGGCGCTTGTGATCGGCGAGCCGGGCCGCAAGGGCGTCCTCAACGCTGGGGGAGCTTCCTCGCCTGAGCAACTCGCCACCGGCCGTTGCGAGGGCCTCACTCGTCCCGCCTGAGTCCCCAATGATCACAGGAGTGCCACAGGCTTGGGCCTCGAGTATCACGATACCAAACCCCTCCTGCTCGACACCGAACCATCGATTCCGGACAGGAAAAATGAAGAGGTCGGCGGCCTGATAGAGCTCGACCATGTCAGATTCAGGTAGGCGGCCATGGAACACAACCGACCCTGCAACCGATTGCGCCAATCGATCGAGCCGCCCCCGATCACGGCCATCGCCGACGATGTGGGCCTCAATCCTGGCACCGAAGCCGAGTTTGCCCATAGCCCGAAGCAAGGTGTCCGCGCCTTTGCGCGGTACGAGGCGCGACACAAAGAGGATCAGATCCTGGTTGGAATCGAGCATCCACTGTTGGCGTAGCTGTTCGCGCTGAGTTGGCGTCGCCGGACCAAAGCGCTGGGCATCGATCCCTGGTGGAACGATCTCCACGCTGGCATCCGGCACGAGACGGCGAACCTCTCTGGCCGGGTAACCGCCGGCGGCGATCACTCCGATGGAGTGACGGATACTCTGGCGCAACACTGCCCTGAGCCCTGGGAGATAGGCCGGCACCCGTACCTCCGCGCCGTGAGCGATCAGCGCATACGGCAAGCCCAAGGAAGCACCGAGTGCCCCAATCGGCACGATCGGATCATAGACGACGAGATCTGGATTAAACCCGGCGATCGCCTCCCTCATCGCGCTTCTCGTCGTTGGTATTGGTAGGAGTTGGTGTCCTAACCGAACGATGGGTGCACCAAAGTTGCGATCAAAGTCGAGTGCCCCGACCTGGGTGGTTGTCACCACCATGAAGGTCGCTGGGTCGAGTCGTTGATAGATCTCACCAAGGTAGGACTGGATCCCCCCAACCTTTGGCCAGAAATCGTTGGTGATCAGCACGTGTCTCATGATCGCCTCCATCGCAGCGCAAGTAACGTACGAAGAGCCTCACGGCGTGCTCGCGGATCTGGCGATAGACAGAGGCGACCAAGCGCGCGGCGCTCGCCCTCGGTCACCAAGCCACGATTGCGCAAGGCGTTGGCAACGTTGCGCCGGACATAGAACGGATCCCGTCGTGGAACATACCAATGGCCGACCTCGGCGAGCAGGGAGGTGTCATCCTGGGTGAGCCAACGCACAAGCGATGGTGTCGACGCGCCAGCACTCGATCGGTGGCGCCAGCCGATCGGGCAGGCATCGATACAGGTATCACAGCCATAGACTCTGGCGCCGACCGACCGGCGATCATCTTCAGACCAGGACTCCTTCTGTAGGATCGTGGCGATGCAGCGTTCCGCCACCAGCGTGCCCGGAAAGACAATAGCATTGGTAGGGCAGGCATCGATGCAACGCCGACAGCTCCGACAGGGATCAACACGAAACGTTGGTCCAATCGCCACGTCAACGGCACGGTCGGCCACGATCGCCCCTAAGACGACCCGAGCACCGACCTTTGGTACGAGGACCAACGAGTGGCGGCCGGTGATGCCAACACCTCCACGACGCGCAAGCCCCTTATCAAAGGCGTGATTCGAATCATAGACGGCGACCGCCCGGATATGTTGCGAGCGCAAATAGGCCGTCGCGGTCCCTAAGATGCTGCGCAGTCGCTCGTAGCTCCTGTCCTGGGCATAGGCCGCAACCATCACCTCATCAGGCGGCTTTTGCGCAAACGAGATCGCTACAGCTTCGCTCTCAAGTGCCATGGCTCGCACCCTAGTGCTGGTCTCAAGATCGGCTGCGTCGGGCTCAGAGGACCCATCAACATGGGTACCGGTGTTATCTGGGCGTCGTGTCTCGTACGGCACCGCGATGCTCACAAAGCTATGGCACCACGGGTAGGTGTTCAACAGTGAGCTCGCCCGCTCCGGATTTCGGAACGTGAAGTGCTCACCGCTGGCTTCGCCTGCTGCGAGACGCAGACGAGCTTGCGAGGCGTCAAAGTGCAATGGCGACACCACGCTCGACCCGGCAGCGACGACACCTTTATCCAGGAGCAGCGCACGAAGCCCCTGGTCGACGTCGTTCATGCTAATGATCTACGGGAGTGGCGCAGGCCAGCGCGACGTAGTGCACGTACAATCTCCCGAGGATCCACCTGACGCACACCAGATGCCACAACCGAAGCCACATACTCCTCTGGGATGTCATAGTGGTCACGATGAAAACTACGATCGAGACCGAGTTTGCGGGCCCCGGTGTGCAACTCATCCAAAGAGACATCACTGATCAGATGGGCGAAACGTCTCCCATCACGGTAGAAGATGGCACGGTCGATCAACAGCATTAGTCGTATTTCTCGGTCTTAATACTCGCGGGGTCCATCCCAAGCTCGAGGAGCGCGCGCTCACAGTCATCGACCATCTCAGGAGGACCGCACAGATACGCGAGTCGTGGAGAGGTCTCGAGATAGGCATCCTCAACCATCTCCTTGTCGATACGGCGATGATAGCGCGCCATCGGATCACCGGAATCACGGGTGAAGGTATGGCTCACCCGGAACCACGCCTGGGTCTCGACGAGTTGAGCCAGCTCATCTCGATAGATGACAAACTCGCCTGACTTGGAGCTAAAGAGCAGATGCATCGGAACCTGGGTGCCCTTAGCTACCTGATACCTGATCATGGCCATCAACGGCACGACGCCTGATCCAGCACCTATCAGTAGGACTGGCCCCCCGTCCTCATCAGTCCAGGTAAACGCGCCATAGGGGCCCCGGACCTCGAGGAGTGAACCTACCGGTCGACGGCGAACCAGCTCGGGAGAGACGAGTCCCCCCTCCATCTCCTTGACACCAACCTCAATCACGTCAAAGCTCGGCAGTGGGCTTGAACCGATCGAATACGCCCGCTGGATCGGACGCGGTCTACCCTCGACCGGGATTCGAATGTTGTAGTACTGACCCGGAAGAAACTCGGTCGGCTCAGGGAGTTGAATCCGCAGGCTGCTCGTCTCCGGGGTCTCAACAATCACCTCGACGACTTCACCACTCTGCCACGACGGCGCCGGGCGCTTTACTCGCCCGACCGGCGCGCCCTGCTGACTGGCAGGTTGACTGACGGTGTCGCTCATCACGCCTCACTCACGCTGTGTTCTGGCTCGCCCGCCAGGATCTCTACGAACTTCGACGTCGCGCACCACCGGCACGACACCTCTTCGACGACCCTAGAGATCTCCTCGGGCTCCTCGACCTCGAGTTCGCCGGCGACACTGTAGTGATAAAAACAACGACTTCTGACCACCGAAGTCACATCAAACCTTGTGACGTTACCGCAATTCGTGCAACGATATCTTCTCATGCCCTCTCCTCATCTGGCCCAATGTTCAGGCTAGCAGCCAGTACCGCCATCGGAATTCTCGAGCTGAGCGGCTGGACTCAGTCCTCATCAACGCCGATCGCCTAAGACAGATTCCTACCGTCAACTTCCGACCCACATGGCCACGGGCACGCTACTGGTACGGCTAAGTTCATCACTCTTGAGCATAGTTTGCCATAATGTCTCTAGAACAAGGTAAGTACCTATTGGGTTGTGGCACAGGAGCATCCGCAGTCCACTCAGTGACACTACACCGATCGGAAACAAAAGGACGTATTGATCCTCCTATGCACACCACAACGGGGGTACGCCCATGGTTCGATGTCTGAACCTTCGATGTCTGATCCTCGTCCTATGGCCGATAGTGTGAAGCGCACGGTAGGTCTGGCCACATTGTCACGCATGAAGGGCAAGTATGTGATTACGGGCCTATCTTGTGAAACCCGTCAACTGTAACTTCTCAAGCTCCTCAACGCTAACTTCTGGAAGCGAGTAACGCTAACTCGTGAAACTCGCCAATTCTATCTCCTGGAAGTGATGGGCAGATGCAACCAAGCGACCATACTCCTCCATGGGATCCCAAAGGGGGGTCCTCTTGCACGAGGAGGTCGACAGGTGTCAAAGAAGAGAGGAACGTGGGGAACTCCAGATGAACTATGTCAGGGAGGTGATTCGCCTCCACTATGAACTTGAGAAGCATCGTAACGGAAGGCCGGAAACAACCTAGCAATGCCTGATTGCACACTGGTCCGATGCACGACTGTCTCGATGACAACGCTGTCTTGGTGCGCCCTATCATGGCCCGGTTGGGGGTAAGACCGTCTGAGCCGAGATCATCTACGTAAGATCATCCATTGATCGATCACCCCGCCCACGTGCGCATCTATCGTCACCACGAAAATACGCTGTGGACTAGCCTTCGGGCGCTAATGGTGCCGGGAGGCCGAGGTGTGCGTACGCCCGGTCGGTCGCTAGCCGTCCGCGTGGGGTGCGCAGCAAAAGACCACGTTGGATGAGAAAAGGTTCATAGACCTCCTCTAAGGTACCGGTATCTTCGTGAACGCTTACCGCAATCGACGACAACCCAACCGGGCGACCCGCGAACCGCTCACAAAGAACCTTGAGAATCTCAAGATCAACCTTATCGAGACCCAACCTGTCCACTCCGAAAAGTGCCAGCGCATCTGAGGCCAGTTCGGCACTCACTTTGGCTATACCCTCCACCTCTGCGTAATCGCGGACGCGGCGCAGATGCCGATTAGCTAGCCGAGGCGTACCCCGCGATCGAGAGGCGATCTCATCGGCTGCCTCGTGCGTGAGCTGCATGTGCATCAGGTTGGCCGACCGAAGAACGACTTTCGTTAGTTCAATATCTGAGTAGTAGTCGAGCCGGTAGGAGTACCCAAAACGATCGCGTAACGGTCCCGAGACCATGCCTGCACGTGTCGTTGCTCCAACCAGCGTGAAGCGAGGAATCTCCAATCGCAACGTACGTGCTCCTGGCCCCTTGCCGATGACCACATCGAGGCGGAAATCCTCCATGGCGATGTAGAGCAGCTCCTCAACCGCACGGGGAAGGCGGTGAATCTCGTCGATAAAGAGTACGTCGCCCACCTTGAGGTCCGACAGCAGCGCTGCGAGGTCGCCCACTCGACTAAGTGCAGGCCCGGATGTGACCCGGATACCTCGACCAAGCTCCTCTGCGACGATGAAGGCCAGCGAGGTCTTGCCAAGCCCTGGAGGACCTGCGAAGAGAAGATGATCAGGCGGTTCCCCCCGAGATCCGGCAGCCTGGAGGACGACCCGTAACTGTGACTTGAGCTCTGGTTGGCCAACAAATTCGTCCAAGAGCGAAGGGCGAAGGGCGGAGTCAACCTGAGCATCGTAGGTATCGATCAGGTTCTTCTCGACACTGACCTCACTGCGGGGTTCTCCCCCTAACACCTCGCGACGCGGGCTCAACTCTTTAACTCCTTGAGCGCCCACTTAAGCGCCTCCTCGACACCAAGATCCCCAGGAGTTCGAGCAAGGATACCCTCGAATTCGCTGGCACGAAAGCCAAGGCCGAGAAGCGCTTCGCGCACCTCAGAGCGTGTCGCCAACGAGGTCAATGGGACCCCGGAACGTCTAGCGGCGGCACCCATATCGACAATGATACGCCGCGCCGTCTTCTCCCCTACGCCTGGCGCCCCCTTGAGTCGAGCAACATCTTCACCAGCAACGGCCTCGTAGAACCCTTGGACACCAAGCGCCGACAGCATGCCAAGCGCCACGCTAGGGCCAACGCCTTGCACCTTGAGCAGCTCATCAAAGAGTGATCGCTCCAGTCCATCCGCAAAGCCAAAGAGTGTGATGGCATCAGCGCGAACGATGGTTCGAATGGATAGTTCTGTCTCTTCGCCGGGAAGCAGCCGCGCAAGCTGCGCTGTCGACATAGCAACCTCATAACCAACACCGCCAACGTTCACGATGGCGAAGGGGGGATCGACTCCGTGTACGGTACCGGCAAGAAAACCAATCATGTGCGGCTCCAATGTCCCGAGAGGTGTGCATAGGCGATGGCGATGGCATCAGACACGTCGGCCGGTTCTGGTGCGCGGTCAAGACCCAACAACAGGACCACCATCTTCTTCATCTGTGCCTTGGATGCGTGTCCATCCCCAGACAACGCGAGCTTAACCTGGTTGGCCCCGATCTCAGCGGCATCCAAACCGTGGCGCGCCCCCGCAAGCCTGATCACTCCAACAGCCTGGGCCACCTGCAGTGCTGAGGTGACGTTCTTTGCGAACAGAATACGTTCCAAGACCAGCTCACTCGGTTGATGCTCGCAGATAATCTCCTCAACGGAGTCGTAGATGTCAGTGAGACGGTCACTAAGAGGTGCCTCTGGAGCGGTGGCAATCAGGCCCGCACAACGCAGTCCAATGCCAGACGTCGTCTGTTCGAGCACCGAGTACCCGACACGCTTGAGACCAGGGTCAACACCGAGGACAACGGTCATAGCGATCGAGCTCCATGTTGCATGCCTGTGCCGATTAGCCTCCATGGTAGCCACCATTGAGGTGGCTCCTGTGGTTGCGTTTTCAACTCTGACATCACTCCAAACTAATACAAATGATCGTCAATCCGTCAACCAGCTGGTGGTGATCCCCCCTCGTCGGGATCATCGATGGTCATCTTGACGGCCTGCAGCAGCTCATCAGAGCTACGAAAAGTCAGCCCGGCACGCGATACATGACGGTAGACAACCCGCTGCTGACGATCGAGGACAAAAACCGACCGACGATAGAACCCGAGTGGCCCCAACACACCGTATTGTCTGGCAACCTCGCGATCACGATCGCATAGGAGTGGAAAGACAATTCCTAGGCGCTGCGCGAAGGACTCGTGGGAGTTCAGCGACTGCGGGGAGATCCCAAGCATCACCGCTCCGAGACTGGTGAAGTCGTCGATGCTGGCCGAGTAGGCACGCAACTGCGTCGTACACACTGGCGAAAAATCATCCGGGTAGAACGCGAGCACGACAGGCGAGCCGGCAAAGGCTCGTACCGCATACGTCTGATTACCCGTGCCAATGAGCGCAAATTCCGGAGCAATATCACCTACCTGTACTTCAGGCACCTAATCGTCTAGCTCCTCAAAAAACTCATCAGGGATATCAAAGTTCGCGATCACGTTCTGGACGTCATCGAGGTCTTCAAGGGTATCGACAAGACGAAGCACCTTCTTGGCCTCGCTCACATCATCAATGGCCAACGTCGACTGTGGCACGAGCTCTACCTCCAAAGAATGGACAGCAAAACCCGCCTCCTCGACCGCTGCCTTGAGATCACCGAGCGCCCCAGGAGGCGCCGTGACCTGCCAGTCAGTGTCGATCCGCACAAGGTCCTCACCGCCAGCAGCCAGGATCGCAAGCATGAGGTCCTCTTCGGGTGCCGATCCATCCACGACCATCACAACCTTACGAGAGAACTGCCACGAGACGGCTCCAGGTTCGGCGAGCGAACCACCAGACTTCGAAAACGCCGAGCGGACATCGGCACCGGTTCGGTTTCGGTTATCGCTGAGGCATTCCACCATCACCGCTACACCGCCTGGACCATATCCCTCATAGGTGATGGCCTCGTACCGTATACCCTCAAGTTCACCGGTACCCCGCTTAATCGCCCGGTCGATCGTGGTGGCTGGAACCGAATTATCCCGGGCTTTTTGCACCATGGAACGCAGGTTGGCATTCGATCCGAGATCGCCTCCACCCTCACGGGCAGCCACCTCGATCTGACGGATCAGCTTCGCGAAAAGCTTTCCGCGAGCCTTATCCTGTGCACCCTTCTTATGCTTTATCGTCGCCCACTTGGAGTGACCCGACATAACGTACCTCTCTTTATCCCAACGTACTCACGATACTAGCCAACGACGGAATCGTTAGCCACGAAAGGCTAACTCGTGCAGCCGTGGATCCCTGGAGACCTCGGGGTGAAATGAGGTAGCCACCAGTGATCCTTGCGCCACCACGACTGGAACCAAAGCATTGGACCCATCGGAGAACTGGTACTGTACCGCGGCCAACTCCTCCACCTTGTCGCCAACGTCGGTAATCACCGGAGCACGGATGAACACGGCCCTCATCGGATCAGCGAGACCCCGAACCTGCAAATCAGCCTCAAACGATCGCACTTGGCGGCCAAAGCCATTGCGCAACACTGCAACATCGAGAAATCCGAAGCTCCATTGGTCGTCGCGTCCGCCGACCACCGTACGGGCGAGCATGATCAGACCTGCACAGGTCCCAAGCGCAGGCAACCCTGCCGCCAGCTCGGCGGCGATCGGTTGTCGCAGTCCACTGGCCTCGAGCAAAAGGCACTGCGATGTGGACTCTCCGCCGGGGAGGACAATGCCCTCTAGCCCATCGAGATCCGAGGATGTCTTCACTGGAACTCCCCGCCAGCCAAGTTGGGCAATCATCGAGAGATGCTCAGCGAAATCACCTTGCAGCGCCAACACCCCAATACGCATGGTGAAAGGACCTACCAGCCGCGCTCTGCCAGATGCTGATCGAGCGCGTCCATTTCGATCCCAACCATAG
The DNA here is from genome assembly GCA_022690815.1 of Ferrimicrobium sp. Classification (NCBI taxonomy): domain Bacteria; kingdom Bacillati; phylum Actinomycetota; class Acidimicrobiia; order Acidimicrobiales; family Acidimicrobiaceae; genus Ferrimicrobium; species Ferrimicrobium sp. The sequence continues at coordinate 13,925 of JALCZJ010000036.1, read as the reverse complement.
CCTCACCAAGGTTTTCCGAAACGCGAATCAACGTCTTGGGATCCTGGTAGTGAGTGGTAGCCTCGACAATCGCGCGCGCACGCTTGGCCGGATCGCCGCTCTTGAAGATGCCGGAGCCGACAAAATTCGCCTGAGCACCCAGTTGCATGACCAAACTCGCGTCAGCAGGTGTCGCAATGCCACCGGCACAGAACAAGGGAACCGGCAGATGGCCACCGTTGGCGTGGATCTCGGCGACCAGCTCATATGGAGCGCTCAAGCGCTTGGCCCACCCGTAGAGTTCCTGCTCAGATGCGGAGGCAATGGCCCGCAGATCGGCGGTGATGGAACGGAGGTGACGCACCGCCTCGACGACATTGCCGGTGCCGGCCTCGCCCTTGGAGCGGATGAGTGCAGCACCTTCTGAGATCCGACGCAGGGCCTCACCAAGGTTGGTGGCACCGCAGACAAACGGAACCTGGAACGCCCACTTATCGACGTGGTAGCTCTCGTCAGCCGGCGTAAGTACCTCGCTCTCGTCGATGTAGTCAACCTCCATCGCCTCAAGCATTTGCGCCTCAGCAAAATGTCCAATTCGGACCTTCGCCATCACCGGTATCGTAACCGCGTCTTGAATCTCACGAATCAGCGCAGGATCACTCATCCGAGCGACTCCACCGTCGCGACGAATGTCAGCGGGCACTCGCTCAAGCGCCATCACCGCCACCGCACCAGCGTCCTCAGCAATCTTGGCCTGCTCGACGTTGACGACATCCATGATGACCCCACCGCGTAGCATCTCTGCAAGCCCACGCTTGACCCTGGCGGTACCCTCAGTTAACTCAGCCACCGTGGCCTCCTCACTATTGTCCTAGTACACAGCCTAGTTCGTTCCATTACAAAACAGCTAAGATGCCCCGATTGTCCAGATCTCGTCATAGAGCAACTGCTCGCGAAGCATGAGATCCTCATCGAGGTCTTCAACACCAACCGGACAGAGCCAGAGCCACGCCGGCAGGCTGGTAGCACGCACCGATCGACTCGTACGTGCCTTTTCAAGTACCCTCGCCATCGCTGGTGGGTACCGCGTGACCGACACCCCGAGTCGATCCAACAAGACGGCCTCCTGACGCTGCCAGTCACTTAGTCGACGCGATGCCCGGTGAAATACAGAATCCCAATAAGCAACAACCGCATTGAGTCCGACCAGTCCGAGACGAAGTTCGCCCAGTTCACGAGCCAGCAGCGCCTCGAGTTCGATGGTCTCCAACTCACGAAGAGCGCCGGTGGTGATTACAACCACCGGATCTCGCCGCCCAAGGATCAACGTGGCCCCATTGACCATCGGGTAGGCCACCACCGCCACGTTACTCACCGAGATACCCAGTTGAAAGCCAAGCCCCGACAACAGGGAGTCGATTCGCTTGCGGTCAGCCTCTTCTGGCTCAACCCAAGGCAAGCGACGACCAACTTTGGGTGGCCCAACGATCGTCATCACGACTGTAACAATCAGACCAATGACGAATCCGACTACAACCGTAAGCCAGATAGGAATCAGACCAGTCGCACCGAACGCCAACGTCAAGACCAGGGCAGCGATGACCCCGCCCACAAGAAATGCGACCCCGAGACGAACGAGCACTTGCCGCATACGAGCTGAACGTACGTTGGGGGCATCACATCCCCAGATCAGCACGGATTCTGAACTCACTTAACCATGTCCTTAACTCTTGAACCCTATCAACTTCTAAACCAAGTCAACTTTTGAACCAAGTCAACCTTTGGACTATGTCAACGCTAGACCCAAATCCTTCACAAACGAACATCCGCCATACCCTGCTTGGCACACCCTGTCGAGTGCGCCGAGTCATATGCTCTTCATCAAGCACCGGGTGCTACCTGTATGAAGGCTCAGACTGTTTACCTGGTATCCAATCTACCAGGTCAGCGGCGAGACTCCTCTGGCTGTAAGGCCAGCAACATCGCACGCACAAGCTGCATTGGAGCACACATCGCTCGACAGGTGGGCTCGTAACGGTGACACCGCCATGGAGGTGGTTGTCCTAGCAGGTAGCAACGTCAGGCCATAGCCAGTCATCGGATGCTCGAGGCACACAGCATCGAGGTGTGCCCCTATTCTTTGGCGAACAGCGATCGGTAACCATCAGCAATGGTGGTGAAGGCAAACTCCGCAACGATTTCGTGCCCGCGATCCCGCAATGAACGCCGCGTGTCATCGTCTGTCAACAAGCTGCGCAGCAGCGCTGCGAGCACAACCGAATCGCCGGGGGGAAACAGGACCGCACCTCGTCCATCCTGGCTTAACCAACGATATGCCGGCAGATCACTCGCCACCACTACCGCTCCATTCACCATCGCTTCGAGGATCACAACCCCAAAGGACTCCCCGTACAGCGATGGCGCAACGACCAGCTCAGCCTCGCGGTAGTTAACTTCAAGCTCAGCCTTGTCGAGCACACCAAGCCAATGGATTCTTGGATCGATATATCGACGCCGCAACGCCTCGGTCAGTGGGCCAACACCCACGATGGCGAGTTCAAAATCCAGATCAAGACCCCCGACAGCGCGCAGGAGGACCTCAAGACCTTTGCGCTCCTCGTGACGCCCAACAAAAAGTATCCGAGGAGCCGTTCTGCCATGGGTGCTAGGACCAGGGATCATGTCCCCCAGTTGCGGCCCGATGTCAATGCCATTTGGGATTTGCAACGGTGTGGCTCCAAGAACCACGGCAACCGTCTGCGCCGCAAAAGGAGAGACGGCGATCCAGTGGGAGCGTGCGGGTAAAAGATACGACCACCAGGATGCCCAACGTCGATATCCTTCGGACACGCCATCGCGATGGAAGGTAACCCACACTCGCTCAAGTAAGTTAGCTCCAGAGAGGGCGCGGAGAACGGCGATGCCTGCCATCGGCGTCAAGGGTTCATGAACATGGACGACGTCAGCCCAGTCCAGAGCTCTACGAAACCGTCGCGTATCAGGGGCGATCGCAACAGGGGCAACTGAGCCGTTCGCGGGTACCTTGAAGGATCGCCCCAGCGAGATGTCGACCTGGGGGTCACCCCCCGGCGCAACGATCTTCACATCGCAACCAGCTCTCTCAAGGGCCTCGCTCAGGCCCAGAACCTGCCCTTGGACACCCCCAACAACCCCAAGGTCATAGGGTGAAACCTCGAGGATTCTCACGAGTCTTCCAACGGCGACCAAACCGGTTCATAGGGTTGAAAATTGTGCCACTGACCCGGCTCCTCTTGGACGATGGCTTCAATTGCCGCTGCCACATCCCGCATAACAACCCCAACCCGCTCCGCGCGTGAACCCTCGTTCGGGGGGTAGATCGGAGGGAAAAACCGCACCTCTTGGCGACCACCACGGCGCTGATAGGTGCCCACAGGAAAGATTGGTGCGCCACTCATCACACTCAGCACACCTGGACCACTCGAGAGCGGGACTCGCTGGCCAAGAAACTCAACCGGCTCACCGGTCCCACTGACGTCCCGGTCGACCAAGAGCGCGACCAGGTCGCCTTCTCGCAGCGCGCGCAACAGTGAGCGCGCGACGTCGCCACCGGTCAGGACGATCTTCATCCCCAGCCGACGTCTTGCATCGAGGAACCACTGGGTCATCGCCGGGTCTTCGAGCCTCTCCGCAACCGCGGTGACACCGTTGCAGGCAAGGGACGCCCAGGCTCCTCCCCACTCCCAATTCCCCACGTGAGCCAAAACAGCAATCGTTGGCTGACGCGTGAGCCGACGGGCGATAAACTCCTCGCTGGCCACGGCGTCAACGCAAAGGACAACCTCTGACAGCCCAAGTGTGCCAAGACGGAGAATCTCGACCCAGTAGCGCGCGTAGTAGTAGTGCGCCTTATAGGTGGAGTGCTCAAGCCGCCACGCTGACACCCCCTTGGTAACAAACCTCGCTCGTAGCGCCAAACGCTGATTCTCGCGCACGACACCACGTCGGCTGGGATTCATCAGATAACTCGTCGTGCCTGTGACACTCCACAGCAACGGATCAACCCAACGAGGCAGACGACCGACGATCGTCGCGCCGACCTGTAGGAGGCGGGCCTTGGAGATCAAGTTCGTTTGCGGCCCGTCGAGTTGCGACGAGGAAAGGTGTCGCGACCTTGTCTTGGTAGAAAACGTTGCAAGCTAGCCCGCGAACGAACACGACGCCGCCGATTCACGCGTCGTAGATTGGTGATCCTGGCCAGGGCGGCAACCCGATCGGGACGTCGAGACGCCTGCCGCCAGATGCTGACAAAGCGCTGCACGACCGTCACCACGGATCCAAGGATCAAAACACCGATGATGATACGCAACAACGGATGGATCGCTAAGCCGAGTAACAAGAGTACGACCCGTTCAGCTCGCTCCATGATTCCACCCTTGCCGCTAAGGCCGAGCGATTCAGCTTTTGCGCGCTCGTATGAGATCAGCGAGGCGAATCCGTAGGCGAAGTAGGCCAGCACCGCGAACAGATCGTCATGCCCTACCAGGAAGTAAACCCCAAGTCCACCCAACACCGCCAGGTCACTTACCCGATCAGCAAAGGAATCAAAGAAGGCACCGCGACTCGAGGAGATCTGTGACGCCTTCGCCACCGGGCCATCGAGAAGGTCCGGTATCGAACCCAGTACCAGCAAACCAAATCCCAGGTAGAGATCTCGAAATCCGACAGCAACTCCCGCACCGACTGAGAAGACAATGCCAATTGCCGTGAGGAGATCCGGGCTCACCCCGGCGCGCGATAGTGCGCGACCTACGGGAGCCGTACGGCGATCAACCGACGCTCGAAAGTTTCCATCAAACACTTGAGCCACACCTCCGTGGGCCACGCCCAGTGAGCTTTTTAACAATACTAGCAGCTCGCAGGGGACTTGGGGACGACAAGGGCGATGTTTTCCGTATCCATGCACGTCATTATTTGCTCTGCTACTGTTGGAGGAACGACGCACGCGCCGTTCCCTAACGAAGGAGAATCTGGAGTGAAGGAGTTTGCAACAGCTCAGCTACGCACCATCGTCTGTGTTGGCCCCCCAGGCTCAGGCAAAACCAGTCTGATTGAAGCAATTGCTCTTGGCACGGGTGCTCTACCCCACAAGGGTCGCATCGAAGATGGCACGACCATCTGCGACAAGAGCCCCGAAGAGATCCGTCACGGCTACTCCATCGATTTGACCACAACCAGCATCGTTCATCGCGAAACCAAGTTAAACCTTATCGACACACCTGGTAGCTCCGAGTTCTTGGCGACGACTGCTCTAGCCATCGAGGCAGCCGATGCAGCACTCGTCATCATTGATCCCCAAACCGTCACGAACCCTGAGCTGGTGTTACTCTGGAATCTGCTGAACGTCAATCAAGTGCCTCGCCTCATCTTCGTGAATAAGTGTGACCGCGACGCCAATGCGTTTTCCAAAACGGTCGCTATGCTCCACGACACCCTCGGTGACCACATCGATCCTGTCGAGCTACCGCTACCGGACGCGAACGGCATCAACGGGGTCCTCGACCTTATCGCCAATCGGGGATATCTCGATCAGGTTGCAATCGAGACAGAGGTAGCAATCCCAGCAGAACTCATGACCCAAGAACAAGCCGCTCGTGACACCCTACTCGACGAGATTGTCCAAGAAGATGACGCCATCATGGAACGTTACCTCGCTGGTGAGGAGCTCGCTGACACCGAACTGACCATGGCACTCGCCACAGCCGTTCGGTCTCGACACATCACTCCGTTGTTGTGCGGGTCCGCGACCAATGACATCGGCATCCATCATCTTCTCGATGCCCTCACGACGCTCGCACCGATGCCCCAACTACCGAACGAATTGACGCAGCGCGTGCTGGTTGTCTCAGCTACCCACGATCAATACCTCGGGCGTCTCGTCGTCCTGAAGAACCTCGGAGCTCCCCTGAGGGCCGATACGACGCTGCGATCTCCCAACGGTGTAGAAGAGCGGCTACACCAGCTGCTCGTTCCAACGCCGACTGAGCTGTCCCAGGTGACAGCCGTCGATCAGGGGGACCTCGTCGTCGTTCCAAAGCTAACCGCACCCGTTGGCAGCGTGCTCGTTCGAGGCGCAGCCCTAGCGGAGTCGACAACGTCGCACCGCCGTATCGAACCCGGCTTTGCCATCGCATTGACCGCCGCCATCGCCCAGGAGGAGGAGCGAGTCGCCGCTGCGCTGTTCAAACTCGCCGATGATGATCCCGGTCTCGCCATCGATCGAGAGCCAGGCACCCACCGGCTCCTCGTTAAGGGGCTCGGCACCAACCACATCGCGATCACAATCGAACGTCTTCAGCGCCGTACCCAGGTCGCAGTGACCACCTATGACCCGATCACGCAATACCGCGAAACCTTTCGCACCATTGCCCAGGCCGAAGGGCGCTACAAGAAGCAGACAGGTGGCCATGGCCAGTTTGGCGTCGCGACGATCATCGTCGAGCCGCTACCCCGCGACCAGGGATTCGAGTTCGTTGACGAGATCGTGGGTGGCGCAATTCCTCGGAACTTCATACCAGCCGTCGAACGAGGTGTCGCCGAAGCCATGGAGGCTGGAGGCCTATACGGCTACCCTATCACCGACATTCGCGTGCGTCTTATCGACGGCAAGTTCCACAGCGTCGACTCCTCGGAGATGAGCTTCAAGATGGCCGGGGGCCTGGCATTACGCGAGGCACTCCAACAGGCGGGCTCACAACTGCTTGAGCCGATCACGCACTGCAAGATTACGGTACCCCCGCAATATCAAGGCGACGTGCTGGGCTATCTCAGCGCCAAACGAGGTCGGGTGCTCGGCACCGACGCGTTACCCGAGGGCTGGGTTCAACTCGAGGCGAATGTGCCAACTGCTGAACTCGTGGCCTTCGCCCCTGACCTGCGAGCGATGACCAACGGCCTTGGATCCTTTACCAGTCAACACGACCATTATGACATAGTCCCCGACCATCTAGCCGAAAAAGTCAAAGCCACCCAAGACTGATTGTCACTCGGCAACAGACACATGCTGGGTCGCTCATGCCCACCAGCCGGTATGCCTAACCGGTACCCAGGGTCACTGTCGCTGCGTCACCGATCCCGCATTTGGCTCCACTTCACACAGTTCTACGCTAGGGCCCAGCTATAGGCTCGGCCAGTGGTCGCGAAGCTTGGCCAAGGTATCAGATAGCGTCTCAGGCAACACACGAGTTTCGGCGATAGTCGACATGAAGTTGGCATCCCCTGACCATCGGGGCACGAGATGCACATGGACATGTTCAGCAATGCCTGCCCCAGCCGCGCGCCCCAAGTTCATACCGATGTTGATGCCTTCCGGACGATAGGCGGCCTCAAGGGCATCGTAGGCCCGACGCACGAGGCCCAACATCTCCTGGGCCAGGGGCCCTTCGAGTCCCGCCAACCCGCCGATATGGGCCCGTGGGACCACCATCAGATGACCGGAGGTATACGGGTAGAGGTTGAGCACTACGAAACTCATGGATCCCCGGGCGACAACATAGTGTTGATCATCATGGTCGATCTCGTCACCGATCGTGCAAAAGACACACCCTGGTGGGCGTTCACCACCGGTGACAAACTGGGCTCTCCAACCCGCGAAGAGGTGCTCCATCACTGCACCTCGAGTGATGGCTCCGCCAAGGCATCAACTGCCTCCGAGAGAAAGGCCTCTATCTCGATGCCTCGCTCCTCCTTGGCCGCACCCCTTCGGTTAACACCGACCGTTTGGGCATCGACATCGTTGTTGCCAACAACCAAGACATAGGGCACCTTATCCATCTTCGCTCGTCGAATTCGACCTCCGAGAGGTTCCCCAGCAGCGCCAACGGTCGCTCGCAATCGAGCTCGCACACAGCGATCGTGGACCTCGCGTGCGAATGCCTCGGCCTCTTGCGTGACCGGTAAGATCCGGATCTGCTCCTCAAGCAACCATCCAGGAAGTGCACCGGCATAATGTTCGGTGAGAATAGCGAAGAAGCGCTCAACCGATCCAAAGAGGGCTCGATGAATCATATAGGGTCTCGATTTTTGATTCGTCGTGTCCTGGAACTCCAACCCAAAGCGCTGTGGCTCCTGAAGGTCGATCTGTAAGGTAGACAACTGCCAGCGTCGCCCAATAGCATCCGTGAGATGGATATCGATCTTTGGAGCATAAAATGCCCCCTCACCCTCGGCAATAGCATACGAGATATCGGAGGCATCAAGGGCCTTGCGAGCTGCATCCGTCGCAAACTCCCACTCAGCATCATTGCCCACCGACTTCTCTGGGCGCGTCGACAGTTCGGCATCGAAGTCCTCGAGCCCAAAGGCACGCAGGATGGCGATGACAAAACGCAGCAGCCTTGCAAGTTCGTCCTTGAGCTGATCCGGGGTACAAAAGATATGAGAGTCATCCTGGGTCAGTCCGCGTACTCGTAGTAGCCCGTGCAGCGTGCCAGAACGCTCATACCGATAAACGGTGCCGAATTCGAACAAGCGAAGTGGCAACTCCCGATAGGAACGAGGCTGCGATCGATAGATCAAGATATGCCCTGGGCAGTTCATGGGTTTTGGGTAATACAGATCCCCATCGTCGATCTCCATCGGGGGGTACATGCCGTCTTGGTACCATTCCAAGTGTCCCGACGTCTCGTACAACGTGGACTTTGCCAGGTGCGGCGTCCAGACCAGTTCATAACCGTTCTCAAGGTGCTTGGTGCGGGAAAATTCCTCCATTCGATACCGTATGTAGGCGCCCTTGGGATGGAAGACCGCTAGCCCTCCACCGATCTCCGGAGGGAAATGGAACCAATCCATCTCCTGACCAATTTTGCGATGGTCACGCTTCTCTGACTCGGCCAGGAACGTCAGGTAGTCCTGTGTTGCCTTCTCGGTCGCGAAGGCAATTCCGTAGATTCGTTGTAACTGCGGCCGCTTCTCATCACCGCGCCAATAAGCGCCAGAGACTCGTTGGAGTCGAAAACTCCTGAGGTATCGCGTCGTGGGCACATGTGGGCCACGACACAGATCCACGAATTGGTCGCTGTTGCGATAGATCGACACCGACTGGTGTTCATCGGTGGCACGAATATCGGCGAGAATCTCGCACTTAAAGGGTTGCTCGACAAAGAGATCCAGCGCCGCTGCGATGGAGATCTCGTCACGGATGAACGGCTGATCCTCACGAACGATTCGACGCATCTCGTCCTCGATGGCTGCCAGCTCACCTGCGTCAAAACGAGCATCGTTGGGGAGCGCGAAATCGTAGAAGAAGCCGTCTTGGGTAGTGGGGCCAACTGCATACTTGGCACCCGGATACAGCCGCAGCACCGCCTGGGCGAGCACATGGGCGCACGAATGCCTGGCGATATCCAGCCCCTCAGCGCTGGTGACCTCCACAAATTCGACATCATCATCGCCATCCAACGCATGCCGTACATCGGTGAGGACGCCATTCAACCTGAGCGCTACAACCTCTTTTGCCCTGCTCTTTGGCAGTTGAGCCAACAGCTCAACTCCGTTGGCTACCGGCTGCTCAAGCACCTGTCCGTCTACTCTCATGATGCCTCCAAGTCAAGACCAAGCAGCTTGGCCGTCTCCCAAACACCATTCCCTCTTGAAACGCTGTGTTCAATCGCTGCAATCGCGCTCGGGGTATCGAGATCGCGATCGAGGGCAACCGACACTTCATCAAGAGCACCGGCCCCCGGGCCCGCCGCCCGCCAGCGCTTGATTCGGTCTTTCGCGACGTTCAGAAGTTCATCCGTCCAGTCCCACGTGGCCCGATAGTGATGGCTCAAGATAGCCAGACGTATCTCGTCTCCAGTTGCCGTCTCGAGCAGGTCGCTGACGAACACGAGGTTGCCAAGTGACTTGGACATCTTGACCCCGTCTAAACACACCATTCCCACGTGCATCCAATGTTTGACAAACTCTCCGCCCGTGATCGCCTCGGTCTGGGCAGCCTCGCATTCATGATGGGGAAAGATCAGATCCGAACCCCCACCGTGGATATCGACCACAGGACCCAGCTCTCGCATCGCGAGGGCTGAGCACTCGATGTGCCAACCTGGACGACCAGGTCCAAAGCGAGACTCCCACGAGGGTTCGTCCGGTAGCGAAGGCTGCCACAGTACAAAGTCCAGTGGATCACGTTTGCGGGCGTCTCCCGGGTTACCACCGCGTTCGGCCGCCAGCTCCAACATCATGTCACGGGGAAGGTGCGAGACCTTCCCAAAATTTGGCGCCTTCGCAACCTCGAAGTACACCCACCCGTCGACCTGATAGGCAAATCCCTTGTCCATGAGATCACCGACCATCGACAAAATCTCCGGGACAGCAGACGTCGCACGGGGCTCGGCATGCGGCCTCGAGAGGCCAAGGCCCAACATGTCCCGATCGAATTTGGCCATCTCACGTGCTGCGAGATCGAGGTAGTTCGCTCCAATCTCGCGGGCCTTACGCAGGATGTCATCATCGACATCGGTTACGTTACGAACACACATCGACACAATGTTATGACGCGCAAGCTGTCGTTGCAGAAGATCAAAGGTCACGTACACCGACGCGTGGCCCATGTGCGCTGCGTCGTAGGGTGTGATGCCGCAGGTATAAATCCTCGCAACCTGGTTCAGTTCGAGCTCTACTAGCTCCTCACGGGCAGTGTCGAATATCTGCATCTACGCTACCTCAACACCCGTCAGTCGCAGCGACGCCGTCGCTCGATACCGCAGATTCACGTTCAGCAGCACGGCCGTCATCGCCTCGATAGCGGGTGCCTGTGCCAACGATCCAGCCTCGAGGACACGCAGTCCGGGAATGCGTGACAGGACGCCAGCTACCTGATTCCGCGCCCCAGAGGAGTCCGCAGCGACCAATGTATCGACCTCCACTGGTCGAGAGAGGTTGGCTAACGCCCGTGCCGGTACGTGATGGAGTGCGGCAACCACCATCGCCGATGGCAGCTTGGCTTGCAGCAGTTGCGCCGCAGAACCGCGTGGCAAGCCAAGCGCGGCGAACTCATCGCCAACTTTGACAAGAGCGTTGGCCATCGACACCACGATCTTGCCTTGGAGAACATGTTCCAGCGGTTCGATCAAACGCACCATGGCATCCCACGGCACTGCAACAAACACAATCTGAGCCCTGGCTGCCTCGTCGTTGTCGACACCCGAAAGATAGCCGTGCACCTCAGGCCAACGCTGTGTCAGATTCGATACCACCTCCCGTGCTTTCGAGACATCTCGTGACCCTAAGCCCACAGAGAGACGACTAGCCGCAAGTCGCGCACCGAGGGCGCTTCCAAGCGGACCCGTTCCTCCCAAAATTCCGATCTGCAAACCCCACTCCTCATCATCTCATGCTCTCGCGATTACTGCCTCGCGCAGCCTAAGCTGCTATTACTCTGAGTAGAGTTTACGGCCAGGGAGGCAAAATGGGCATCCTCAACGACAAGCAACTGCTAATCACCGGTGTACTTAACACCTCTTCCATTGCCTATCATGTCGCTCGCGTTGCGCGCGATGAGGGTGCTGAGACCATCCTCACCGGCTTCGGTCGAGGCCTCTCGATCACGCGTCGGGTAGCGGCCAAGCTCGGTGCAGACGTCGAGGTCATCGAACTTGATGCCTCAGATTCGGGCTCAGTCGACCAGGCAGCCGCAGCGCTGAGCGATCGCTGGGAGCACGTGGATGGTATCGTACACGCTATTGGTTATGCCCCTCCGAGCTGCCTTGATGCGCCAATGCTTGATGCTCCATGGGACGACGTCGCGACGGCCATCCACGTCTCGACCTATTCGCTGGCTGAACTCGCCCGTGCGTTTCGACCGCTACTCGCCGAGGCACACGGCGCCTCAATCGTTGGGCTCGACTTTGATGCCACGGTTGCCTGGCCTGGTTACAACTGGATGGGTGTTGCCAAGGCTGGCCTGGAGTCCTTGAATCGTTATCTCGCTCGTGAACTAGGACCCGACCAGGTTCGTGTCAACCTCATCTCCGCCGGTCCAATCAGGACGATTGCCGCCAAGTCAATCGAAGCCTTCAAGATGTTCCAGGACACGTGGGGCGATCGATCACCCCTTGGCTGGGAACCCGAAGACGCCGAGCCCGTAGCCCGGAGCGTCGTCGCCCTCCTCTCTGACTTCTTCCCCAAGACAACCGGAGAGCTCATCCATGTTGACGGCGGTTATCACGCTTTTGGCGCATAGAGGACATCTGATTCTGCGACCATGTCGCGTCCGCATCGAGTAGTAGCACAAGAGGCCGACGTGAGTCGCTAACCCAACTTTCGAGCAGTTATCCCGAATGATCGTCCATCATATGGATAAGCTCATGGTTTGTTCACTTATCCACAGGGGTGATTTGCAAATGGGCAGGTCGGGGGGTTAGTGGGGTTAGCTGGGAGATCGGCAGTTGGGTGTAGTGGCCTAAGAGTTTGAGTAGTTTGGCCAGAATGGTCCGTTTGGCCTACATGGTCGCTCGCCCGTCATCTCTGTATATCCGTGCGGTCACGACCAAGGGTAAGGATGGAGGTATCTACACCAAGCATCAGTTGGTCGAGTCCTACTGGAGTGAGAAGGGTCCAAGACAAAGGATCATCGCGACCCTGACGGACTTTACCTTGGAAAAACCCCTATGGCTCGTACTGGCTCGAGTCATTAGCGCTCGTCTCGCAAGGATGGATACGATCCTAGAGCAGGATCTACGTATCAGTGCCTACGCCGATCTCGTCATGACCAAGTTAAGCATCAAGGCCGAGATCGGCATCAGTGATCTAGCCAACAGAGCAGAGGCTGGCTATGAGAACATTGACCTAGGGTCGGCCAACCATACCAAGGTACGCTCACTTGGAGGTGAACTCATTTCGAATCACTCCTATGAGCTGCTCGGCTTTGAGGAGATCTTGAGAGGGGCAAGACTTGGGGAACCCCAACGCAAACTCGCCAAGGCAGTGATCCTGGCCCGTCTCATTCATCCTGGCTCACACCTTAGTACCCATCGCTTCATCAAAGAGAGCTCCTCACTGGTTGAGATCTGTGGGTTAGATGCCGCCTCGTTGGGCAAGGACCAGGTCTATCAGATCGCTGATGCCATCTTTGCCAACAAGCATGAGCTAGAAGCGGGACTCATCGAATCGATCTCCACCCTTCTCCCATCGGAGGAGACCCTCGTTCTCGTTGACCTGACCAATATTTACTTTGAGGGCAACACCCTGGCCAAACGGGGACACTCCAAGGAGAAGCGCCAAGATGCCCCGCTCGTCTCGTTGGCTCTGGTGGTTGATGAGCGAGGGCTACCGGTCTACTGAGAGATTTACGAGGGAAACGTGTCAGAACCAAGGACCCTCATCGATGTGTTGGATCACCTTGAAAGGTTACGCCCGAGCACCCCTTCCCCATCCCAGCCGCTCACCATCGTCTTGAATCGTCAGATTGCAACCAAGGACAATGTCGACCTCGGTAGCAAGCGCCACCTCAACTACGTGGTCATCGAACGCGCCAACAAGGCTTTACGATACCGTGAACACTTTGCATCCCTAGAAGGGTTCACCAAGACACGAGACGCCCGTGGCTCGCTGATGCGTCTAACGAAGCTCCCCGTCGATGCCACAACTGGTGAGGCGATGCTGTTGTGCTCATCGGTTGGGAGACAGGACGAGGAACAGGCGATCAACGCCCAGGCACGCAAGAGGTTCTCACAGACATCGAGCGTCTCGAGTCCTCGATTGAGCGTGGCTCCATTACAAGAACCCAGCCGGTTGGTGAACGCATCGGTCGTATCAGAGCCAAGTACCCAAAGGTTGCTCCTCACTACGACACTGTCCTGACCCATCATGAGGACCAAGGCAAGGTCGTTCATCGCCGTCGCATCGATCGGGTCATCGGCCTCACGGTCGTCGAACGTGTCACCAAACCAGCCGACGAAGCCCTACGT
>JALCZJ010000035.1 GCA_022690815.1 Ferrimicrobium sp. | reverse complement strand
TATTGTTCGATATAGCCCGGATTATGAAGGACTCCATAGATGTAGGTGAAGAGATCATCCTTGGTGAGTGAGGCATCAGAATAGACACCCTGAAATTCGTTCAACGCTTCGTCGGTGATGTTATCGACCCGTCTGATCTCCGGCTCTCCTCCATCAAAGAGGGCACCTTTGCTGCTATGAGTTTCGTAGCGATAACGAGCAAAGACGTGGGTATTCATCAGGGTTTGCAAATCTGGTGTTACGTCCGTGGCCAGAACCGCAAATCGTCCCGCGCCTCTCCCACTTACCACTATCGCTCGATTACCCTCGTCTCCCTTTGGATACAACCTTGGCAGCTGATACTGTCTCTCATTCACGTGTCTATCGAAATAAACCCACTGTTTGAAAAAGGGGCGGTATAGGCCAACTCGGGCACACGATGAGTTAGAAGAAAGCAGATCCGTGATTGGCGACTGTCCCCGCCGCTTCAGTTCGTCTTTCAGTCCCGTCGACCAGCTAATCTTCGCCTCATCCCCGATTACAAAATCGTCGACTGAAGAAGGTCGCTCCTTCCTATAGCGTTCTACTTCTGAGTTAAATACCTCAATCATTGAGCTCATGTTCGATAGTAGGACTTTTCGTGAGGAGTTGTAGGTCCAGGAGTCACGATTTGTTATTAGGCCATTTGAATCTACGGCGAAAGCTCCGGTCTCAGACTCGGTAATCGTTACTGGAGTGAGCTTATACCAGCTTTGGTCACGTTGATTGACCCAGTCGTGATGTTCATTGGGTATGATCCGTGTCCACTGAATGTTTGAAACCGATTTGAACTCGACAAGTTTCGCAAGTTTGTCCTCTCGGCTCAAGTAGTCACCGATGTCATGGTAGAAGATACCTCGTGGTGCATCGTCGTTCGTCCCTCCTTTGATCAGGGTCACTACCGTTACCGGTACTCGGCTGGCCCCGCCGAAGATCTTGCCTCCCTCCTTGACTGATTGCTCTCCGCTGGTCGTACGCTGATTCCCCCTCAGATCTAACACATAGACGGCGTCGAACTCGTCTTCAAAGCTCGCTCGTACTCCTTGGCCAGAGCCTCCCCGCAGCCAACCGCCGTTGGTCACAAAGCAGACGATGCCAGAATCCCCTATACGGTCTGATGCCCAACGAAGCGCACGGATGTAGGAGTCGTACAGACTTTTGTTGAGAACTGCACCAGACTTAGTAGCATAGGTTTCACGAACTCGTGAATCGAGGTTCGGATATCTCAGATTCTTAGCGTTATCGTTTTCGCTTCCTTGTCCGATGGAGTACGGCGGATTCCCAACGATGGCGGTAATTGGAGCATGTCGTTGGGCCTCGATACGCTCGGAGTTGGCCTTAAAGACCGTCTCCCCCATATCCGGGTGCGATTCGTTCAGCTGAAAGGTGTCAGTTAAGACGATGCCGTTAAAGGGTTGGTAGTTCTCGGCCTGGACCATCGCGTGATAGGCAGACTCGATGTTGATTGCTGCGATGTAGTAGGGCAAAAGAAGGATCTCATTGGCGTGAAGTTCACTCGCATACTTGGCAGGCAAAGATTCCTCTAGGAGCCCAAGTTCAATCAAGCGCACCAGAAAGCTCCCGGTCCCGACGAAGGGATCGAGAACATGGACGCCTGAGTCTTTGAGTTCAAGGCCGAAGTAGGTCTGGGTGAGCTTAGCAACAGATCTCAACATGAAGTCAACGATCTCAATCGGTGTGTAGGCGATCCCCATGCGGTCAGTGGTCCGCCTGAGAGCCTTGTTGAAGAAGTTCTCATAAAGATCCTTGACGAGTTGTTGGCGCGCGTCCTTGGTCTTTGCAGCTTGCGCGCGCTCCCTGACCGAGGCATAGAAGCGCTCAAGATCCTTGGCCTCTGACTCAGTGCCCTCCTCGTCGATGAGGTAGGCGACGACAGCATCGAGTGACTTTGACACCGGGTTCGAGTTCGCAAAGTCATAGTTGCCAAAGAGGGCATCAAAGACCGGCTTGGTCACCATGTGTTGGGCAAGCATCTCGATTGTGTCGTTCTCTGAGATACTCGGGTTGATGTTTTCACGTAACGTCTCGACAAGGCTCCCAAGGTTATCGGCAAAGACGCTTGATCGATTCTTGGCCTCCTTGATCCGGGTCTGATAGGTGCCAGCGAGTACCGCGACATCCTCGGCCCATTGAGGCCAGTACCTGGTACTGGAGAGTCGCTTTGAGAGCTTGGCAAAGATGGCGGTCTCGATGTGTTCTGGCCACAGCCTTGCCTGAGTGTTGATTTCGGTTACAGTCTCCTTGTGGGTGCTATCGGATTTTGCTGCATCGCTTCCTATCCCGATCACGTTGATCTTGCGACCTGCTGGATTCCCTAGATTCAAGGTGTTGATCATCGCCTCGAAGCGCTCATCGTGGGCCTTTAAGGCCTGGAGGATCTGCCAGACGACCTCGAAGGACTTGTTCCGATCGAGTGCCTCATCAGGGTCGACGTTAGAGGGGATGACCACTGGGAGGATCACGTAGCCAAAGCGCTTGCCCTCGGCTTTGCGCATTACCCGACCCACCGCCTGGACGACATCAACCTGGGACTTACGGGGTTGTAGGAACATGACGGCATCAAGGGAGGGTACGTCGACTCCTTCAGAGAGGCACTTGGCATTGGTGAGGAGTCGGCACTCCGCAGATGACTCTCTCAGCCAGTTGAGATCACCATTGCGTTCGAGTGCACCCATCGTGCCATCGATGTGTTTGATCTCGACATCAGGCAGGTTTCGACTGGTTCCGATCCCTTGGAGTTTGGCCTGGGTAACGACATCGGTGAAGGTCCTCTGAACCTGCTTGGATCCATTGATGGTGTTCATAAAGATGACCCCGGTCTTCATCGGGTCTGGATCGTTGGCGAACTCCTCCTGGCTATCGCTGATCTTGGCGAGTCCCATCCAACAGGCCAACAACTTTGCAGCGTCGTCGAGTTTGATCTCAGCGCTAGTATCGGTGAGAACGGAGTGTAGGGTCTCGGCGGCATAGGCCTCGTCAATCGCCAGAATGACCACCTGGTAATCGGAGAGCAGTCCTCTCGCTACCGCGTCACCAAAGCCAAGGCGATGGAACTCCTTGCCAAAATGGGCCTCGTTGTCCATCGAGTAGAGGATGACCTCGGCCTCGGTGGCCTTGGATTTAGCCCGGTCTCCGTAGACCTTCGGAGTTGCGGTCATGTAGATGCGCCGTCTGGCTCGGATGCGCTCATCGTCATGGACGAGCACAAAGGCAGAGTCATGGGTCTCAGAGGAGACTCCCGCGGTTCGGTGCGCCTCATCACAGATGATGAGATCAAACTCCGGGAACCCGAAGTCTCGCTGGGCTTCTTCGATCACTCCCAAGGACTGATACGTTGAGAAGGTGACATACATCGGCTCGTGATCGCCTTGGGCGCGAGCTCTTTGGCTCGCGATCTCGAGGTGAGCGCCTAAGCGTTCTGGCTTGGTGGTAGCTGGTAGGGCGATGTCAAAGGTATAGCTATCCTCGGAGTCCCGGGTGACCTCGTTATCGGAACAGACTGCGAGACACTGGAGTGGCACCTCAGACTCACGGGTCCACTCTTTGAGCGCTTGGGAGAGAAGAGCGATAGAGGGGACAAGAAAGAGTACGTGACCACCGCGTCCGACTACCTCCTCCGCGAGCCGGAGGGAGGTGAAGGTTTTGCCGGTTCCACATGCCATAATGAGCTTTCCTCGGTCGGCTTCGCGAAAGCCCTGCTTCACGTCGTCGATTGCCGCTCGCTGATGTGGCATCAGGCTTCGAGCCGAGATTCTGAGGAGCCTGCCAGGGATCATGGGATCGAACTTGGACCAGGCAATCGGTGACTCAAGGAGATCAGATAGTCCAACCCTTTGAACCGGGGGGCGCTGGTCTTTTAATGTATTGGTCGCATTGGCGTTCCAGTGGTCGGTGGTCGCGATGATTAACCGTGAGGTAAAGGGTGCTCTCGATGATGCGGAGAGAAAGCTGTCGATGGCGGGTTTTGTGACACTTCGCCCGGCTGCGATGAACTTGCACTGAATCGCGCACACGCCACCATCTGCCTCGATGCCAACAAGATCGATTCCGGTATCACGCTCTCGGTCAGGCCGATCAGGCCACTCCATCCAGCTAAAGACCTTCTCGAAGCGCTGTGAGAACATTGGGTCGGTTTGTAGGTAGGTCTGCATCATCCGCTCGAAGGCGGTCCCCTGTTGAGAAGTGCTCGCAGATAACCGGGTGAGCTTCTCGAGAAGATCTGTTAGGTTCATGGAACTACTGTACTCGACGATCCAGGGGTTGTCTTGGGCAGGTATTGGATGTGGCCATGGCTATAGTCGTTGTGACTCGCGTTCGGAGTGAAGGTGATGTGTCAGTGCTTTGGAAGTAAAGGGAATCAGGTTCAGGACATACTGGCGCGGATTTGAGACCCTTGGCGTAAGCTCATAACTGACAACCGGGATGGTCGCCTGCATACCCGTGTCCCTTTGCGCAGATAGTTGCGGTAATATTTGCTTGACACCTCCAGTCTGTAACTTTCGCAGCAGATTAACTGGACTACTGTTCGAGTTAGGCGTAGATCGACAAGGTATGGTCAAGGTACCATTCTCATAGGTCATCTTGTCGAAGTCCAAAATCTTGTCGTGCAGTCCAATAGCGGCGTTGATAGCCGTCACGACTGATTCGGATTTGAACGCTTGACTGGCTGGATCTGCCTCGACGGATTGGTCAGTAGCAGACAGACCGCGGGCAAGGTCGGCTCATTTGCCAGCGCACTCAGCGGCCAACTCATCGTGGTAGGAGTCCGCAAAGTTCTTGATCGAATCGTCGCCTGAGTGACATTGCAACCGATAACGGCGCTTGAGCCCGGCCACCCTCTTCTTCAGGCCGTCCTTTTCACTGTCTTCTGAGAGTGCCTTGTGGTCGAGAAGCAGGTTGGCTAAGTTGTCCCTCACCCTGTCAGCGTGGCGATCGATGTGAATCTGTCGTTTGTAGTCAACAACCCCTTCGATGATGAGACCCATTGTTGCATGGTCCTCTGGGGGCACGGAGTAACCCAGAAATATGTGTTTGTGGCACTTTGCAGTGCACGCAATGCTTGTCGCCAGAACTCGCGAAGAACGCGGTTGTGAAGGTATTTTGACGTTGTCGCTGATGGTGGGACTATGAAAGGGTACACGGCCGGGAAACCGCTTGGCGGTGTCATAAGTCGGGTCAGTCGCTTGACTCTTGAACTCTCGTATATTTGGAGATTGCTGTAGCGTGGCACCGCTGTCATCGCCATCGTCCCAGTACCAAGGAATCGAGCCGTGCAATTTAAGGAGGTGAACGTATTCACAGGCGGCACCTCACTGGGGGTCATGATTTAACCCCCTGCGTGGGTTGTCGTACCACTGTATGAAGAATCCCCCCTGCACACTAGGTTCGGCGACAGGGGTGGTTGCTGATCCAAAATGGTGTCCACATCTACACCAAGCCACCATCCTTGCGTTTGCACAGCAGCCTCAATGAGATTATCGTAGTTGAAACTGTGGACGGTGGCTTGGCGGATATGCCAGGTCGCGATGAGTTTTGCCAGCCATTCTGGTTCGCGTTCCTTCAGCGCCTTATTTTCGCAAAAAGTCAGGATTGCGCTAATCTTCTGGCTCACTCTGAGAAAGGCTAAAGAGCGCTCTAGATTCGTATCGGGCGACAGATAGGACTGGTCTTCTGCCAAGCGAGACAACCACTGTTCAAATCGCTCGCCACCGCTAGGTTGGACCTCCTCGCCAAGTTGTTTGCCAACTCGTGCAAGAATAGGCGCTAGTAGATCAGCGGCCAGTGGGAACGTTTCGTTGACGGCCTTAGAAAACCCGGCACCAAGGATGAAGACATCCTTCCTCGTTGGTGGCGATAGCTTTGTCATTGGATCTTCCCGCGACTCGCCTGATCAGTCTAGATGTTGGCACCGCCAGAGAAAAGGCAACATCCCCATCGCCACAAGGCAGCCGTTCGAAAACTGCCTTGCGCAGTCCTGCCATACTGGCGGTGATGCGAATGCGCGCATCGCCCCAGGGTCAGGCACATGTTCATGATGCCTTCGCTGAGTAGAGTTCGCTGAGGATCGCTGCGGCGGTCTTTTGGATCCGCTCGGCACTCATGCGGATCTTGGTGATGGCCTCTGCGGAACCGCCGGCCCACAGGGTGACATAACCGAAGGTATAATCACCAGAGTCGATTCCAAGGGCTTGGCAGATTACATAGGCGGTTGATTCGGCCTCGAGTTCGGCCAACTGGCGATCGTGTTCGTTCTCGTGCAAGAGTGCGTGGGTGAGTTCATGAGCTAGGGTCTTGACCCTTTGAGTGCCCGAATTGGCGGCCTCGACCTGGATGCTTCTGTCCTGGTGCCGACACAGGCCGTTGACTCCGACGGGGAGGGATGATTCTTGGACACTAAAGCCATGAGCGGCCCCAACGTCGGTGAGTGCCTGATAACACCCGGCTGGTTCTTGTCCGTCAAGTTTGATGCAAGCCTCGGGGAGATCGTCTCCTTCGGTCTGTGCGATGTCAAAGACTGGGACGTAACGAAAGCCATGCAGGCTCCTGGATTCTGGGTCATCATCTTTGGTTGTGTCGCGGTAGATGAGGGGAGCTACGATCCAGATCGCCTTCTCGCCTCGCATGACGTGCCTACCCAGCCCTAACCATGTGCGAAAGCCCGCGACCTTCGTGGCGGTTGGACATTGTTGGGCGATGAGCATGGTGTTGTTGAAGCTGTAGTCATGAAATCGGCTCTGGATGCGGAGATAGTCTCGCCAGGCAGATGAGCTCGCGAGATTGGCTATCCCGTCGGTCAATTTGTTAAGCAGGTCTACGTGATCGTGTGTCTTTACCATGATTGGCTCCTTCCCTCATTGGTTCATGTGTTGCACCCGCGCAACCGAAACACAGGCATGGCGAAATAGCCCCGGAGCGCAGCGGAGTACACTTCAGGGCTTGGAGCTATGCCGAGGCTTCGGTAGGGTGCAAGAACACATGGGCCGATGAGGGAAGGAGGGTAAGGTAATGCATTGCACAGTGACGCGAGCTTTACTCATTGAGACGCATCGACGGGGGTTCTCAATCACCGTTGGCTGATCCGATACTGGTTAGTACCCGGCGCCATGTCGGGTGCGATGGCGAGCGCTCGACCGAATAGCTGGCCCTGGTTGTCATATGCGAGCCGCGAGCCAGGAATTCGCGCCATGGGGTAGACGGTCGGGGGATCAACGCGTGCGTGGGTGAGAGATGGTGGGTGAGTCTCTCACACGGCTGAGAACGGACCCGTCAGGCGCGGAGCGATAGCTCGAAGCGCCTGACGGGTCCGGGACTTCTCTTGATGGTTGTATAGAGATTCCTAACACACCCGACTGAGGTTCAGTCTCGATTGGAGGGGGCTAGAATCCTCCACGGGTCGAGCAGGCTGCACCGACGACGAGGAGACGATAGCTGAACTCTACCAAGCCTCTCATCGCGGACGCTTTCTCGACCTTTTCCTATAGCCCCGATAAGCCACGTCTTCTTGTCCACGAGTCACGCGATAGAACACGCGCTGGTCGATTGCTAGATGTAGTGGTTCTGGAAGGCACACAGAATCGAGAAGTGCGAAACGGAACACTCCCGTGCCGGTGTTGGCGTTGTCGGGAAACTCGTGCTGAAGCTTGCGACACGTCTCACGAAGCTGTTCAGCAGATCCTTTGGCGCTTTGCTCTCTCTCGATACCAAGAATGATTGAGCAGTCGACACCATAGTTCAAGTACTGTTGATAAATGCTCAGAACATGGCGGATCAACCGAACCTGCCCTTCCGTGAAACTGGCCGAGAGCCTAATGTCGCTCTTGGCAGCCCCCATAAGCGCTTGAACGTATGAAGCGTTCGGAGCTGTGGTGAAGCGAGAAACTATTTCTTCGAGATCAGCTTGCCTTGCCTTTGGCGCATTCGGCCAGATCTCGGATTGCTCCACGCTACGCCATCGTGCTATGGCTTCGCGGCAGATGGCTGACGGCATCGACTCCTTCTTAAGGGCGCGGTACAACGCAGAACGACTGAGGCCAAGGGCTTTCGCTGCTTCAGTTATTGAACCAAAGGTGCTTACTAGATCGAGCTTGTAGCTCGTGGGGTTCCATAGAAATGAACGACTCATTTCCTGCCTTTCTATTGATTCGCCACTATCTCCCGATAGTGCTGGTTGACTTCTCAATGTTGCCTGACTGATATCTGGCTTTATACAGTTGTCCATTTTTACTCCTTTATTTTTAGTGATGATTACATGGGGTCGCGATCAGCATGTTCTTATTGCAATCGTTTGTCTCCTTTCTCTTCATTGGAGTGTTAGTAAGATGGCCGTGAAAATTTTTTTCCTTAGTTCAGGAGTTTCTTAGAAAGGATTGTGAGCTGCTGATATGCCGAACACACCGTGGTGGCAACATGCTGAACAGTGGTATTAGTTGGTCGTCCCAGAATTTGTCCCAGTTGGCACAAATGCGGGACGGTATCCGACGGTTCGTTGTGGAAAGTTCAGATACAGTGGCAGTACCGGCAAATGGTGCCGGTGGTTATCATGCCCAGAATGGGTAGATGGGAGAAGAAGATATGGCGAGTTTTCCACTTGCAACGGAAGGGTTGTTCATCAGTATGGCGCCTGCTGTGGCAAACATGGACGCGAGTGCAGGCAAGCAAAAATTCTATCGAGGACAGGCAGATTACATCTATCATGTCGCTTGGCACTCATCGTTTGGCTCTGCGATGTTATCGGTCAAAGTGGCTGGAGAGCCGCCCGTTATTCAACCTGGTAGTCCGGTCGAACTAGAGGGCCTCTCTGTTATGGAGTGGACCAATAGTGAAGGTGGTCACGGCTTAAGCTTTCGAGCAGCGGCAATTCGGCCCGTCACGACCACGCGAGTATCGCGTACCACTACCGGAGGTGACGCGTGATGCAAGGTAATGAGTCACAACTCCAGCGAGATGAGTGGAAGGGTGCGAAACCTTGGCCGGAGATCCTCGCTGGCTTAGTCGTGATTAGTGTCGGTATCGTTGGCTACGTCATCTGGTACCAGCTCAGCACGATGTCAACCCTTCTCGCAGACGTGGTAACGCTGATCGAGATAGCGATAATCGGGATCCTGGCAGTGCGATTCCAAGGATGGCTTCAAATTTGTCGGTGGATGCTCTGGAGAAACCGGCTTTACTCAGCCTGTATAGCCTCGGGCGATGCATCGCTCTCCAAGAGTCCTCCAAAGCTACGACGAGTCACGAAGGTTCCCGGTGGTTGGGAGCTTGACGTCCGATTGCGCAAGGGTACCACCCAGGCAAGCCTCGAACGAATCAGCGACTCGTTGAAATCGTCGTTCAAGGTCACAGACGTGACTATCCACCGTGGTGATCGCGGTGATCGCTCATCCATTCATGTCCAAAAGAAGGGCCCCTTCGGGGGTCCTCCTCCAAGTGTTCCTTCGAGCTTTTTTCAAAGGATTCTGAGTCGCGATATCGGGTCGATTCCGATTGGCCTAGACGAACGTGGTCGCGAGATTAGCATGAGACTGCGCGCCGGTGGAGTTCTAGTAGCTGGGCTTCCGGGTTCAGGCAAGAGCAATATGGTACATCTCCTCGTGGCTCACAGCGCGGGCATTGCTGAGGCAAAGGTCTACCTAATCGATCCAAAGCGTGTGGAACTGGCTCGCTGGAAGGCTCGTGCTACCCGATTTGGAACCAGCCAGGAAAATGCCATTGACATCTTGGGTGAAGTAGTCGTTGCAATGGAGCAGCGTTACCAGAAGCTCGAACGCCTCGGTGCGCGCAAGGTAGAGATTGACATGGGACCGATGCTGGTAGTCATCGAGGAGGTTAGCGCACTTCTTGTCGGACAACAGGGCAAAGTCATTGAAGAGCTTCTTCGTCGGGTGATGATGATGGGACGTGCGGCGGGTGTGTTGGTCGTATTGGTTGCCCAGCGACCCGGAGTTGATACGATTCCAGCCTCGCTTCGAGACCTTGCGGAGACACGGATCGCCTTTCGAACCTCGACTTCCGACATGTCCGATACCATCTTGGGTCGAGGATCGGCCTCCAGGGGTTTTGATGCCTCGAAGATCTCCGCAGACACTCGAGGAGTTGGATATCTCTCCTCTGGCGATGGAGAGGTTACGCTTATGCGCTGTTACTACGTCGATGACAAGACTTTGGCAACGTTGCAGGACCAAGGGTGCTTTCTCTCCCCCGACACTGGAGAGACGCGCTAATGCAAGGGTTGTCACCGGACTTTCCTATGGATGAGATCATAGAGCGCTATCGTGATCCCAAAGGGGTTCGGGAGTTGCACGCCAAGGCTAAGGCCGTCGGCTATTGCGCTCATCCGATCTTCCTGCGTGCTTCGGGCACCATCGATCGTCGCTCGACAAGGATCTCAGCTGAGGACTATGCCGATCGAATCGCTCGGCCCTGTGGTAGCCGTCTCAAGGAGTACTGCGAAGCCTGTAGCTATGTCTACTTTGGAGATTCGTTGGCGATCGTGCGCACTGGTCTCATCGGCGGTAAGGGTGTCCCGGAGGCCGTTGCCACTCACCCAAAGGCATTCCTCACCCTTACCGCGCCCTCGTATGGGCCAGTGCACACAGCGAATACTCGCTGTCACCCAGGCGAAGAGGGGACTTGTATCCATGGTGTCTCGCTTCGGTGTGGGATCGAACATGGTTGGGATGACCCAATCATTGGTGCACCGCTTTGCTACGAATGCTTTGACTCGGTCGGACTGATCCTGTTCAACGCACACATTTCGAAGCTATGGGACTACACCTTGATCGAGTTGCGTCGGGAGCTGAGCCGGATTGTTGGTCAAGCAGTCCGGATCGGCCAGTCGACGGTCCGCCTGGAGTATCTCAGAGTCTTTGAGCTCCAGCGCCGAGGAGCACTGCATGCTCATGTGATCTTGCGACTCGATGACGCCTCTAGTTTGAGTGCGGATCCGTCATTGGGAATCGAGGAGCTGGTGCGCTCGGTCGCTGGAGCTATCCCCCGGGTCAAAGTGATGGCAAGTGTTGGTGACCACGCGCTTGCCATCACCTGGGGACCCCAGAGAGATCTACAGGTCATTGGCCACGACGAACTCGACAAGGTGGCGCTCTATGTAGCAAAGTATCTGTCCAAGGAGATTGGCCTAAGCTTGGGTACGTCTGGTGCATACGTTGGGCCGTCACATCTCGTTGAGCTAAGCCATGTGACAGGTGAAATGATCGCACAACGGCGCTACCAGGGACTGATCGGACGACGCTCAGCGAGGTCGCTTGGCTTTAGTGGTCACCTGCTGGCAAGTTCCAGGCGCTTCTCGGTGTCAAGGACCACCTTGGCCAAGATAAGGCGAGAGTTTGCAATCGCCAAACGCGTAGCCGCCGGCGAGGAGCTAGATAAGCACTACGCCAGCGACCGAGGCTTTACCTACGATGGGCGTCATTGGGCAAGTGCTGGAGATGCCTGGTTGGTAGCCCAGGAACGACGCAGCAGGGAAGAAGCGCGAGCAGCGGGAAAGGAGGTGAGTCGTGAGGAGACAGGATAGGACTTCATCGCCGCTCCTGACGGTCGAGCAGACAGCCTTGCTGTTGGGGATCTCGCCGTCAAAGATCTATCGGAGCATTGGACGAGGGGATTTTCCGCTGAAGGTTCTTACCATCAACGGGCGAGTCCACATCGTGCGTGTTGAGGTTCTGCGGCTGATCAACGGGGAATAGATACGGGGTGGTCGTTAGGAGAGAATCTCTCCAATTGCCTCAGCAGCTCGCTTGTCCTCATCAGAGACGACATCGGTATAGTGGCGGCTCATGTGGGTCGTGGACCATCCCATGCGAGCCTGTTTCTGACGCTCACTTACGAGCGCATCCAAGAAGGTTGCTGCAAAGTGTCTGAAGGAATGCAGGTGGATGTCTTTGGGGATCGCATGGTCGGATCGGAACTTGGCAAAGTTCTTCGAGAACACATCAGGATAGGGTGGCGTTGCACAACCGGGATCGAAGGAAAAGAGGAAGGCATCGTTATTGAGTTCGAGATCACATCGACGAGCGAGTTCAAGTTGTTGGTCACGAAGCTTTCCCATCAGATCAAGGGTTGCCTGATCGACGAAGAGCTTGCGTACCGAGACAGCGGTCTTTGGAGCCTTGACGGTGACTCCTCCACTACCGATTACTACCCCCTCGTCGACGCGTAGCTCTCCGGTCACAAAGTCGATGTCATTGAATCGGAGTGCTGCGATCTCACCCCTTCGCATACCGGTGGCAATGGCAAGACGACAGAAGGCATAAAGGCGTACGTCACCGGAGGCCTCAAGCGCGGCGAGAATCGTCTTGACCTCTGACACGCTTGGTGCGCGCACTGGGTCACGCCGAGGAGTCTTTGGACGCTCAGCACCTGAGACTGGGTTTGAGATGACGCCGTTGGACCACTTGCCGGCAAGCTTACAGGATCGATGCAGTATCGCTCGGATCTGTCTGATCCCAGACTCACCGAGACCTCCATCTGAGAGTTTGCGAAAATACTGCTCTACCTCATAGATGCCGGTAGTGCTGATCGGATGGGTCCCGATATCGTCTTTGATGTATTTGTTCCAGAGTTGTTGATAGGTCATCTTCGTCTTTGGAGAGAGATCCTCCCACCCATTAGCCTTCCAAGCCTCGATCGCCTCGTTGAAGGTGGTGCGCTTGTTCCACTTGGTGCTCTCTATGATCGGAGCTGGCTCCTCGTCGATAAGGAGTAGCTGGCGCGCCAGTTCACGCTCGGCATCACGCTTTGATCCTATAAAGGTGGAGTAACGATGCTTGACCTTGCCACTTGCATCTCTCCCGACAAAGATTCGTAGCTCCCAGACGTTGGGCTGTCTTCTGAGGCGAATCGATCCTGCCATAACCACCCCCTGTGCCAAATGTTGGGTTTTCTGTTGGGTTAGTGGAGATCATAGCAGAGACTACATTGGGATTAAGCCTCTGAACTGGGATAATAAGCGCGCTCGGAGAGATTCGAACTCCCAACCGCCTGATCCGAAGTCAGGTGCTCTATCCGTTGAGCTACGAGCGCTTGACCTACATGATAGCCAGTGGGACGGTGTCTGGTGCGATTGGGCAAGGGAGGTCACTCGATCCCATCAGGTATGCATCGACATGGTGGGCAACCGATCTGCCTTCGGCAATCGCCCAGACGATGAGCGATTGCCCACGACGTGCGTCGCCGGCAGCAAAGACTCCTTTGATCGAGGTCTCGAATCGATGGTCAACGTCCAGCGTGCCTCGCGCGGTAGTGGCTGGGACAAAGTCCTGATCGAACATCGAGAGGTCTGGCCCGACGAAGCCCATCGCTAATAAGACGAGGTCGGCACCGATCCGCTCTTCTGAACCCTCTATGCGGGCGAGCCGACCAAGGTGATCGATCTGAACTGCCGTTGTGACGAGGCCGGTCACCGCACCAGCGGAGTCGGCCTCGAATCGCAAGGTTTCGCGTCCGAAGAGGCGGGATCCCCCTTCCTCGTGGGCCGAGGAGATGCGAAAGAGCAGAGGGTGCGTCGGCCACGGCGCGGTTGCTGGACGTGTATCCGAGGGGCGAGGCATGATCTCGAGCTGGATAACGTTGGTAGCTCCTTGGCGCAGCACGGTGCCGAGGCAGTCCGCTCCGGTGTCGCCCCCACCGAGAATCACCACTCGCTTGCCGGTGGCCGTGATGGGAGGTGTGATGGGCGGATCGTGGAGTGCACGGTTTGCATGTGGTAGGAAATCCATCGCGGACAAGATGCCCTTGGCTTGGCTCCCTGGGATGTCGATCGTGCGGGCCCTGGTAGATCCAAGCGTGAGAATAACGGCGTCAACGTCTGCTCTAAGCTTGGCGAGGCTGATATCGCTTCCAATGGTCGTGTTCGGCCGAAATTCGACTCCCTCTTCGTCGAACTGGGCCAGGCGACGGTCAAGCACCGTCTTCTCCATCTTGAACTCGGGGATGCCATAACGCAAAAGACCTCCGATTCGGTCGGCGCGCTCAAAGACGGTTACTTGGTGTCCAGCTCGAGCCAGTTGCTGGGCGGCTGCAAGCCCGGATGGGCCTGACCCTACGACAGCTACCTTGTGGCCCGTGGAGTGCCCTGGGCGAACAGGCCGGATCCATCCATGGGCGAAGGCGGTCTCGACAATGGATTTCTCGATGAACTCAATCGTGACCGCTTCACGATTGAGGGCCAAAACACAAGCACTTTCACAGGGTGCTGGACAGAGCCTGCCCGTAAATTCAGGGAAGTTGTTCGTCGCGTGGAGCCGTTCTGATGCACTTGCCCACCGATCAAGGCCCACCAGTTCGTTCCATTCGGGTATCAGGTTCCCAAGGGGACACCCTTGATGGCAAAATGGGATACCACAGCCCATGCACCGCTGAGCCTGGACGATCCCTTCTTGTGCCCGGATATCGCCGTAGACCTCGTGCCAGTCATTGAGGCGTTGCGAAACTGGCCTGCGCGCCGGATTCTTACGGTCGAATTTGAGAAAGCCTCGTGGGTCGGCCGGCATCAATAGCCTCGATTCATAGTAGTTACAGCGATATGAGAACCTTGACGTTGGCGCGCTCGTTCTTCGAGGACGACACGCTTGAGATCCTTGGGATAGACGCAGACAAAGCTGCGGTGCCAACGTTCCATCATCTGGAGGATGGAGTTAGCCTTCGCCGAGTCGGTATATCGACGGTGGCGTTCCAGCAAACCTTTGACGACCTCAAGCTGCTCCTCGTCGAGCGGATCGAGGTCGACCATGTCCTGGTTAACTCTTGCACCTACACGCCCGCCTGGATCCCACAGGAAGGCCAGCCCACCTGACATGCCAGCGGCGAAGTTACGTCCGATGCTGCCTAAAATGACGACAACACCCCCCGTCATGTATTCGCAACCGTGATCGCCAACACCCTCGACAACTGCGGTTGCACCTGAGTTGCGGACCGCAAATCGTTCTCCCGCTCTGCCATGCACGAAGAGTTCACCCTTTGTCGCCCCATAGAGAGCGACGTTCCCGATCACGATCGCCTTCTCAGCGACGCTGCCGATACGCATCGGTGGTGTGACAACCAGTCGGGCACCGGAGAGGCCTTTGCCGACGTAGTCGTTGGCATCGCCGTGTAACTCCATGGAGACGCCCGGGGGCGCGAAGGCGCCAAAACTTTGGCCGGCAGAACCATCGAAGCTCAGCCCAATCGTGTCGGGAGCCAACAACTCAGCTCCAAAGCGTCGGGTGACGAGATCGCCGAGTGTGGCGCCCACCGCCCGATCGGTATTGGAGATCCGATAACGATGTCTGATGAAACCTGGCTTCCCCAGCTGCGGTTCGATGTCGCCAACGATCCGCTGGTTGAGGCTGGCAGTGAGGATATCTTGCGCCGACTCCTTGCGAAATCGTCTTGGTGCGTTCTCCTGAACGTAGGTCAGGCGATCGAGTCCTAATCGTTGTGCCTCTGGAGTATCGATTGGTACGAGTAGGTCGGCGCGACCGATTGCTTCGTCGAGGGAGCGCATACCAAGTGCAGCCAGGTAGCTGCGCACCTCTTCGGCAATATAGTGGAAAAAGGTCTCGACAAATTCAGGTTTCCCCGCAAACTTGGCCCTCAACTCTGGATTCTGTGTGGCGATGCCGACCGGGCAGGTATCGAGATGACAGACGCGCATCATGATGCAACCAGATACGACGAGTGGCGCGGTGGCGAACCCGAACTCCTCAGCCCCTAGGAGTGCTGCGATGATGACATCGCGGCCTGTCTTGAGCTGGCCATCGACCTGCACAACGACGCGGTCGCGGAGGCCGTTGAGGACGAGGGTTTGCACCGTTTCTGCAAGACCGAGCTCCCATGGTCCGCCTGCGTGTTTCAACGAGGTAAGCGGTGCGGCACCGGTACCGCCGTCTCCACCGGAGACGAGTATGACATCAGCATGAGCCTTCGCGACGCCCGCCGCGACCGTACCAACACCGACCTCGGAGACGAGCTTGACATGAATGCGAGCGCGGGGGTTGGCCGATTTAAGGTCGTAAATTAGCTGTGCGAGATCTTCGATTGAATAGATATCGTGATGTGGTGGTGGCGAGATCAGGCCGACTCCTGGAGTCGAGTTTCTCGTCTTGGCGATCCAAGGATAGACCTTCTCTCCAGGTAGCTGCCCCCCTTCGCCAGGCTTGGCCCCTTGGGCCATCTTGATCTGGATATCATCGGCATTACTGAGGTATTCGATCGTGACACCAAATCGGCCAGATGCGATCTGACGGATCCTTGATCGTCGATCGAGACCGTCGGCGGTGGGGAACGCTCGCTCCGGGTCTTCGCCTCCTTCGCCGGTATTCGATCGAGCACCGAGATGATTCATGGCGATGGCCAGCGTCTCGTGGGCCTCCTGTGAGATCGATCCATAGGACATTGCGCCGGTCGAGAAGCGAGCGATGATCGACTCCTTGGGTTCGACCTCTTCGATGGGGATCGGGGACACTGCATCGGTTGCGAGATCGAGTAGGCCTCGTAGGGTGTTGGCTCGTCGACCTAAATCGTTGACGAGTGAGGTGTAGCGACGAAAGATGTCCTCGCGTCGAGCCCGTGTCGCGTGTTGGAGGAGGAAGACGGTCTCCGGGTTGAACAGATGATATTCACCGTCACGGCGCCACTGATACTGCCCCCCAGTTTCGAGGTCTTGGTGGACAAACTCCTCCCGACGGTCCGTATACGCCCGACGATGGTGTCTGGCGACGCCCGCGGCGATTTCAGCGAGGCCCTGCCCCCCCATCGGGGACCGAGCTCCTGGGAAGTATTCATTGACGACGTCGTCGCTCAAACCATAGATCTCAAATACCTGTGCCCCGGTGTAGGAGCCGATGGTGGAGATCCCCATCTTTGACATCACCTTGACGATGCCTTTGGTTGCTGCCTTCACGTAGTTACGGACCGCGACGCGCGGAGCGATGTCAGTGAGCACCCCTTCGCGGATGAGGTCGACGATCGAATCGAAGGCCAGATACGGATTTACTGCCGCGGCACCAAAGCTGATGAGTGTCGCGAAGTGATGCACCTCTCTGGCATCACCACACTCCACGATGAGGCCAGCCTGCGTTCTGAGTTTGGTGCGAACGAGATGGTGATGGACGGCCGAGACCGCAAGGAGTGAAGGGATCGGAGCGAGCTCCCAGTTGGCATGGCGATCTGACAGTATCACCACGGCATAGCCGTCTCGGATGGCCTCCTCGCAGGCGTTGCGAATCCCACTCAGCGCTTTGCGCAGGCCCTCTTCCCCCTCCCCAACTGGGTAGAGGATGTCGATGACCTTTGCGTTGAGATCGGGATATTCCCCGTCTTCGTTGATATACATGAGCTTTGCGAGATCATCGTTGTCGATCACCGGGTGTGGTAGACGAATCTGGCGAACCGACGTTGCAGATGGTTCGAGAAGATTGCGTTCTGGTCCGATCACCCCTTCGTAGGAGGTGACGAGCTCCTCACGGATGGCGTCGAGCGGTGGATTCGTGACTTGGGCGAAACGTTGATAGAAGAGGTCAAAAAAAGGTCGTGCGAGCGGTGAGCGCGTCGCGAGTGGAGTGTCAGCTCCCATGGAGCCAATGGGCTCTTGGCCTTGGGTGGCCATCGGGGTAACGATGAGACGAAGCTCCTCCTCGGTGTAGCCGAAGAGCTGTTGACGCTGGACAACCGATCCGTGTTGGGGAACCAACATATAACGTGGTGGAAGCGAGTCAAGTGAGACCTGATGTTCGTTCAGCCACTCTCCCCAGGGCGCCAGCTGTGCTAGCGACTCTTTCACCTCAGCATCGTCGAGGATCGCGCCTTTGGAGGTGTCGACCAGGAAAATCCTTCCAGGTTCGAGCCTCCCACGCGTAACGACGGACGTAGCGGGGACGTCGATGACCCCCGCCTCGGAGGCTAATACTACCAGGCCATCATCGGTGACCCAATAGCGTGCGGGACGCAACCCGTTACGATCGAGAACTCCACCAACCAGTGATCCGTCGGTGAAGATGACTGCCGCTGGCCCATCCCAGGGCTCCATCAACGAGGCGTGGAATCGATAGAAGTCGCGTATGGTGCCCTTCATCGTGATGTTGCCCTCCCACGCTTCTGGGATCATCATCATGATGGCGTGAGGAAGCGATCGTCCGTGGAGTGCTAACATCTCGAAGACGGCGTCGAGGGATGCCGAGTCAGACTCGTCGGTGGCAACAAGAGGAAGCGCATCACCAAGCTCGCCCTCGATGAGGTCGGAGTTCAGCAGCGATTCTCGGGCTCGCATCCAGTTGCGGTTGCCATCGATGGTGTTGATCTCGCCGTTGTGGGCGATCATACGGAATGGTTGGGCAAGCCTCCACGACGGAAAGGTGTTGGTCGAGAAGCGGGAATGCACCAAGACGATGCCCGTTGTTAGCCGATCATCGGTAAGGTCGAGGAAGTAACGTTCAACCTGGGGAGCCGAAAGCATTCCCTTGTAGATGAAGGTTTTTGACGACAGGGAAGGAAAATACAGCTGGGGGATCGTATGTTCAACGCGTCGACGCAGGAGCCAGGCTTTGCGCTCGAGGCGTTCGTCGGTGGTACCTGCATCATCGCCGAGGAACAACTGCACCATGGCAGGTTCAGAGGCCCTTGAGCCCGCACCAAGGATACTGCTGTTACGGGGGACTTCCCGCACGGCAATCACGTGCCATCCAGAATCGGCGAGGAGGGCATTGAGCTGATTGAGCAGAACCGATCGGTCGCCATCGATGAAGAGAAGACCAGTGACATAGGCACCTTGTGCTGGGAGGTCATGATCGAGGCGCCAGAACAGGTCAGGATTTTGGATCAGAATGCCCGCTCCGTCTCCGGTATCGGGATCAGATCCTTTGGCACCACGATGTTCGAGGTTCACGAGGGCCCCAAGGCCCATCTGGATGAGCTGGTGTGAACCTTTGCCATGAAGGTCGGCGATGAAGGCGATCCCGCAAGCATCGTGCTCTGATCCTCGTGGGTACAGTGGTGGCAACGGAGTCGGTAACACCTGGCAGTCCTCTCTCGTGTTGAACGACGGAAGGGACCCCATTGACCCGTGGTCCATCCATCATAGAGTTTTCTGGCCTCAGACCGACCGTTTGGGTCCCGGCTGATTGTCCGAGCGCTATCGTTTCCAGGATCACCGCTGTACCACGGCCATGAGACGTCGGCTGTGGCCTGATTCTTCGCCACCGACCGACCAAGAATAGGCATTTCAGTTGTTTTGGTGCCTTGAGAACCTACACTGATTCGATGTGCAAGGCAGTGTCGAGGTTAGGCCCTAGGTGTCGACTCCGTTACTAGGAGCCATTTTTGGCTTCGACCTCGTTGATTTGGTGATTCTTGCGCTTGTTGCTTTTTCTGCAGCTCGGGGCTTTAAGGTAGGCGCAACCATCCAACTCGGTTCCTATATCGGGTTCTGGGTCGGCTTGCTGGCGGGAGCGATCATTGCTCCCTATGCGGCGGCACCGCTGCCAGCAGGGATTATCCGCACCTTCGTCTCGCTCGTGATACTGTTCGGACTGGCTTCGGTCACGTCTGCTCTTGGCCGGAGCATCGGCAACAGATTGAGTGGACGGCTTGATCGATTCCATCTCGGTCCAATCGATGCCGGTGTCGGCGTCGTCGTCTCGGTGCTCGCGACGCTGCTCATTGTATGGATCGTCGCGGCCTTGGCGTTAAATGCTCCGTTTGAGGCGCTCTCGGCAGAGGTCTCCGGTTCAAAGATCGTCCAATCGCTTGACGACATTCTCCCACCTGCGCCAAGTGTCTTCGCGCGAGTCGATTCGCTCTTTTCGACAGCAGGCTTTCCTCCAGTTTTTGCTTCGATTCCGCCGGCCCTCGCGGGCCCAGTTCCGTTGCCGTCCAACGCGATGGTCAAGACCATCGAGGCGAAGGTCTCCTCATCGGTTGTCAAGGTTGAGGGGCTTGCGTGCTCTGAAATCCAGGAGGGCTCCGCCTTTGTGGTGGCACCCGGTTATGTTGCCACCAACGCACACGTGGTTGCGGGTGAGCCAAATACCTATGTGATTCAAGATGGCTCACAGCTCCCGGCGACTGTGATCTGGTACAACCCGCATCTGGACTTGGCGGTTCTCAAGGTTCCCGGCCTCAATGCCCCAGTGCTACATTTCGATACGCAGGTGCAATCTCGTGGCACCCAAGCGGTGGTCCTGGGATACCCAGAGGGTGGACCGTTGACCTACGGATCCGCGGGGGTCATGGCAAGCTTTGATGCAACTGGACGAGACATCTACAACCAGGGTCTCACTACCCGCTTGGTATATGAGATCGATGCCATCGTGCGACCAGGGAACTCGGGGGGTCCACTTGTGAACTCGGCTGGCCAGGTGCTTGGCATTGTGTTTTCACGTTCTACGACGAATAACTATGTCGGTTTCGCAATTGCCGCTCCAGAGGTTGCCAAAGAGGTGCACGAGGCTCTCACTCGACCCCAGCATGCGGTCTCGACTGAGGGCTGCGTTCCCTAGACACTCGTTCTTGTGTGAAGCTAGGCTACCTATCATGGCTGAGCGCATCGCAGACAACATCATTGAAATTGACACGCAGCTCGGTGGCTGGGAGCATATTACGGCTGGCTACCTTGTCACTGGGGAAAGTCCAGTCTTGATCGAAACCGGTTCTCAGAGTAGTGCACCGTTGCTACTCGCCGAACTTCGTGCCCTTGGCGTCAGCGCCACCGATCTTGCCGCTGTCGTCGTTACCCACATTCACCTCGATCACGCGGGTGGTGTCGGGGATGTCGCCCGTGCGTTTCCGAATGCCAGGGTCTATGTCCATCCCAACGGTGCTCGTCATCTTGCGGATCCGACGCGGCTGATCAACTCGGCGGCGATGGTTTATGGGCCATTGCTTGACTCACTGTATGGCCGCCTCGACCCTACTCCAAAGGAACGTATTGTTGCCGTGGAGGAGGGCGAGACCATCGAGGTCACCAAGGGGCTTCATCTCGAGGCATTGCTCACACCTGGACATGCAAAGCATCACCTTTCGCTGTGGCACGAACCAACTGGGACGATGTTTTGCGGAGACGCGGTCGGGGTCAAGCTACCAGAGGTCGGGGTGCTTTGGCCTGCCACCCCTCCGCCTGACTTTGACCTTGCTCTTGCAACGCGAAGCTTGGATGCGATGAAGTCGCGCTCGCCGTCACACCTCGCGTTTGCTCACTATGGTCGCTTTGCCAATGCCGTTGAGATTCTTGAGGAGGGTAAGGAGTTGCTTCGTGATTGGTGCCGGGTGGCAGAGGAGGCGCTGCATACTGGTGTCGACATCGAGACGGCCCTCGAAGCGGCCTTCGTGCCAGGGCTGGCGGAGCTAGACCCCGCGGCGAGGGATCGTCTGTTGACCCTGAGTGGGGTACACGCGAACGCAATGGGAATCGCCCGATGGCTCTCTAAGCGTGATGACCTTGCTCAACCTGGAGGTGATCAGGGCTAACTACAGGTTGGTGGCGGAGGGAGTGGGATTTGAACCCACGGTACCCTTGCGGGTACAGCGGTTTTCGAGACCGCCCGATTCGGCCACTCTCGCATCCCTCCGAGCCGAAATCAGTTTATGGGTAAGTCAGCTGTGTCGGCGCCGTTGGAAGAAGCTTTGCAAGAGCGCCGTCGACTCCTCGGCTAGAACATCGGGTACGAGGTCAATCTCATGGTTGAGACGAGGGTCGACACAAAGATTGTAGAGCGAGCCACAAGCTCCCGCTTTCGAGTCTCGTGCACCGAATACAACCCGTTGCACCCGAGCGAGCAAAAGGGCGCCTGCGCACATGGCGCACGGCTCAAGGGTGATGTAGACCTCGGCAGCGGTTAGGTAACGATCACCAACCTGCTGGATGGCTTGGTGGAGGGCGATGAGCTCGGCATGAGCGATTGCACTGTGCCTTGCCACCGTTTGATTGTGAGCTTGCGCGACGACCTGGTGATCGATTACCACCACAGCTCCTACGGGGACTTCGTCGAGCTGATCGGCCTCCTTGGCGAGGTCCAACGCGATGCGCATATAAGACTCGGTAGACGTCACTGTCGAGTCTCTCCAAGCTCATCGAGTGTCGCCAAGACCCATTGCGCGTAGTCAGGGGTCAATGCATCCAGTTTGCGTGCGACGATTTCAGGGGTTACATAGTTGTGCGTGGATCTGATGGCTTCGGTGAGATGAGTCAGTTCCGAGGTCAACGTCAGGGCCGTGATCACATACTCGGTCGCATCTCGCCAAGCACCATCCCAAAAATAACGACTCTGGCATCCCGTGTAAATCTTGACACATGGGGTGTGGCCGGATTCGACCAAACGATCACGAATTCGCAGGCTTGTCAACTCGTCATCCGTGGTCGTCATGACCTCGACTAACTCTCTTGAGGGTGTTGTTTGCACACCACCATGGTACGGCGTTCATCGCAGCCAGCCGACAGGGAGGTAAAGCAAGGGCCTCGAACACCCTGTCACGAGGTTCGATCGCAACTGGGCACGGCGCTGCTGCGAATTCGGTCGCTTGTCGGAGGTATTGGTGAGACGATGGGCCCGCTGCCTTGGCCGATAAACTAGTATGTCTGCTGCTGGCGCTCGTAGCTCAACGGATAGAGCATCTGACTACGGATCAGAAGGTTGGGAGTTCGAATCTCTCCGAGCGCGCCACATTAGTCCAGTTCAGAGCCACTATCCTCTAAGCGCTCCAAGAACCGATTTGCGTTAATGTCACGAAAATGTCACAATTGGCTATGCCCAAAGGTTCTGTCACTGAAATGAAGCCCGGTGTCTACCGGTTGCGCGTCGATGCAGGGGTGGATCCCATCACTGGTAAGCGTCGACAGGTATCCAAGGTTATTCATGGTGGTAAAAGACAAGCCAACGATGAGCTCCGTCGCCTCATCGCAGAGGCGGAGTCAGGAGTAGCCACCAACGCCAAGCAAACGGTCGATGAGTTGGCTAAGGACTGGCTTGATTTTAAACGAGGTGAGCTCTCACCAAAGACCATCGAGCTCTATGACCAATGCCTGCAACGCCACATCTCGCCAGCCCTTGGTCGTCGAAAGGTTCACACGCTCACCCCAAGGGATCTCGACCTGTTCTATGGAGCCTTAGCCGAGAAGGGCATGAGCGCCTATGGGATCCACCAAGTGCATGCGACCATCAGAGCCGCACTCTCGCAAGGAGTCAAGTGGCAGGTGATCCCCACCAACGTCGCCTTGATCGCGACCCCTCCCAAACTGCCAAAGCAAGCACCTCGTGCCATCACCCCACAACAGCTCGGCGACATTATCGCCACTACCACCCAACGCTATGACGCCTCACTGGCGAGATTCTTCACCCTTGCGGCCCTCACGGGTGCCAGAAGAGGGGAGATCCTTGGTCTTCGACTCTTTGACCTTGACTTAGCCAACGCGCGCCTTAGTATCACCCAGTCGGTGATCAGCCTCAAAGGCCAAGCGTTGGTCAAGTCGACCAAGACCGGTCAACACCGCAGCATCTCACTCGATCAGGTCTCACTTGATATCTTGTGTGCCCAACGAGATCAGGTGATGGATAGGGCTCAAAAGGGAGGCTTTACCCAGGTCGAGAACCCGTACTTCTTTGCCGCCGATCCAACGGGTGAGCGTTGCATCCACCCGGACTGGCCAAGCCATGTGTTTCGCAGGGTCTGTGATGAGCTCTCAATGCCCTTTCACCTTCATGAGCTCCGTCACTTTGCAGCAACCCAGCTCATTGCCGCCGGTGTTGACCTGCGTACCGTCGCTGGTCGTCTCGGCCATAGCGACCCTGCCATCACTATGCGCATCTATGCCCATGTCGTGGAGGCCAAGGATCGAGAGGCCGCCGACAAGCTTGGCGCCATCGTCCAAGGAGCAGCCCGCAATACCTGAGCGCTGCTAGCAAGCCAGAGCCAAGAACCGATTCGTCCCTCTTGGGCAACGATATCGCCAACACCCAAACCACGTGTCTAGCATTCGGTCAGCGACAGCGCCAATAACCAATGCCCACGGCACCCATCACGGGCTATCTCCGTCTCTAGCCAGATACGGTGCCGATGATCGCCCGCCCTTGGTTCACCATCTCATAGGGTCTCATAGGGTATAGCCCCCGGGCTACGCCGGTGTGACCCAGTTACCTGGGTCCCGCGAGTGGGGTAGGTGACCTAGTGTCCCTAATCAAAGTTGCGCTGTGAAACGGGAATTTTCAATATTTGGCCCCCGTCGAACCCATTGTACATCTACTCTC
>JALCZJ010000034.1 GCA_022690815.1 Ferrimicrobium sp. | reverse complement strand
CTAAGCTCTTGTGCCACAACCCAATAGGTACTGACCTTGCTCTAGCGACATGATGGCAAACTATGTTCAAGAGTGATCAACGTAGCCGTATCAGTAGTGTGACCCAAAACGTGCTCGAAGGGTGATTTCGCCTCACCCTCCGACGAGTACCTTCTGGCGCAAAGAAGGCAGACATCGCAACGTCAGCCACGTCAGGAACGCTACCCTCGGGTCTGGCCCCCAGTTCGACAAACACCCAGAGATATGACAGATCTCATTGGCTCGATCTCAGCCGCCGGATCTAGTGACCACGCGCGTTGAGTAACAGGTCATAGTAAGCGATTCTTCTCCCTATCACACCACGATGGGTTGGTGTCCAGCCGCGTGATCGCCCGCGCACCCAGGCCGCGAATGCGAAGATGAAAAACAAGACGCTCGTCAACAGATCACCGACAAGCGGAGAAGGTTTCGGTCCAGCGAGTCCCACAACTCCCTCAGCCAGGAAGAGGACAGCGGCCGTCACCAGAATCAAGGGGCGCATTCGCTGACCCGACTCCAGTCGCATTTTTTCGGCTCGCAGGAAGGCGGCGGGGATTTCGCTGGTTGCAGTCTCAAAGCCTGACGGTGACGTCGCTGACCGGCGACTGACCCTAACGACTCTTCGCCAATGACGCCGTGCTGATTGGGGATAGCTGTTGAGCACGAGCGTAAAACTTGCCCGGCGTTCCCTGCGCATGTAGCCAATCCACATCGTCGCGTACAATCCCATACAAACTAAGAACAGGGCCCACACAAGTTCCATGGCCACCACTATAGCAAATTTTGTAATCAAGATGATGGTCATCACGCCTAGACGAAAGCACGCATCGTGTACATCGTCCCGACTACCGGATACTCCCGTGATGGACTAGCCTGGAGCCATGGCCGAAACCATACGACTTGCAGCGGGCGATCGTGCCCCATCGTTTTGTCTCCCAAACCAGTATTCCTCGGTGACCTGCCTTGAGTCGCTTGCCGGCAAGGTAAGCATCGTCTACTTCTACCCAAAGGATATGACACCAGGCTGCACACTCGAGGCGACGGATCTGAACGAAATCGGCGATCAGCTCCGTGACCTTCACATCGGCCTGGTCGGTGTCTCTCCCGACTCCGTCGAGAGTCACCTGCGATTTGCCGAGCGTTTTAATCTCGGCTTTGATCTCTTGGCCGATCCGACCAAGGAGGTGATGACGGCTTGGGGGGCCTACGGCGAGAAGATGAACTACGGGCGCAAAGTGGTCGGCGTGATCCGATCAACCTTCATCCTCAATCCCGACCTCACCATCGCCCATGCTCTCTATGCCGTGAAGGCAACGGGGCACGCCGCGAGAATTCTTCGGCTGTGTGAGGCCATGGCTCCGTCTCGTTAGCCTCGCACCGCGCGGCCTATCCCGCACCGACGCCGGATCGACGCAATAGAGCCACCGCCAACCACCTCTTGGCCAAACCGGTCACCCCAACGTCAACATAGCATCATCGTATGGAGGAGCAATAGCATGTCAGAAGCCGTTATCGTCGCCGCAGTACGGACCCCAATTGGCCGAGCGTTTAAGGGCTCGTTTGTTAATGAGCGCCCCGATGACCTCTCCGGTCTCGTTATCGCCGAGCTGATGCGTCGCCTGCCGAGTCTCGAGCCGAGCCGGATCGACGATGTGATCTGGGGTGCCGCGCTTCAACACGGCGAGCAGAGCATGAATCTGGGCCGCAACGTTGCCGCGCTCGGCGGTCTACCCGACACCGTACCGGGTACCACTGTCAACCGCTTCTGCGCATCTTCCCTTCAGGCGATACGCATGGCCTTCCACGCCATCAAGGCAAACGAAGGCGAGGTCTTTGTCGCTGGCGGTGTCGAGAGCACGACGCGGTGTTCGCTCAAGGGCTTCGACCCAGAGGATATGAACCCCCGCTTTACCGACAAGGCCCGACCCGACTATCTCAACGACATGTACATTCCAATGGGACTGACCGCCGAAAACGTCGCTAGACAATTCAATGTCACGAGGGAAGACATGGACGCCTACGCCAAGCTCTCTCAAGACCGTGCGGTTGCTGCCCTGGAATCTGGCTTCTTCGATCGAGAGATCCTGCCCGTCACCCTCAGCGACCAAAGCGTCGTCAGCCGAGACGATGGCCCACGACCCAACACGACCATCGCCAAGCTCGCCGAGCTCAAGCCGGTCTTCCTCCCAGATGGCACCGTTACGGCTGGCAACTCCTGCCCGCTCAATGACGGTGCAGCGGGTGTCGTGGTGATGTCAGACAAGCTAGCCAATGAGCTCGGTCTGACCCCGCTCGCTCGAATCGTCGGCAGTGCCGTCTCTGGGCTTGCTCCCGAAATCATGGGTGTTGGCCCCATCCAGGCGATCGCCAAAGTCTTGGCCCTCACTGGACTGACGATCGAACAGATGGACATCGTTGAGCTCAACGAGGCCTTCGCCGCCCAGGTACTCCCGGTCGCTCGTGAGACACATATCTCCATCGATGATCAGCTCAATCCCCATGGTGGAGCGATTGCACTGGGCCATCCCTTCGGCATGACAGGTGCTCGCATCATGACGACACTGCTCAACGGGTTGTCGAGCACCAATGGGCGCTATGGGCTTGAGACCATGTGTGTTGGAGGTGGCCAAGGAATGGCGATGATCGTTGAGAGGCTCTAAGCAACTGACCGCGGCGACCCCAACTCGACTCATTCTGGTGCGACATGGCACCACGCCGACCACCGGCAAGGTTTTGCCTGGACAGGCTCCTGGGCTGCACCTTTCTGACTATGGCCTCCAGCAGGCGATGGCGATCGCTGATCAGCTTCCCACACGATTCAAGAACGTCGCCTCCCTCCTCACCTCGCCACTCGAACGCGCCCAAGAGACTGCCCACCCACTCAGTGAACGGCTGAACCTGACGCCGATCGTCGAGCCGCGACTCATTGAGTGTGACTTTGGTGAGTGGACCGGAGCCACACTCACCAAGCTTTATCGCAAGCCAGCATGGCGCGAGCTCATGGCCCAAGCCGGCAACTTTCGCTTCCCTGACGGAGAGGCAATCCGAGACGTCCTCACCCGCATGCTCGACCTCGTCGCCGAACTGCGCTTGAAACACAAAGGTGAGACCGTTGTCGGCTTCACTCACGCAGATCCCATTAAGATCCTAGCCACCGAGGCCCTCGGCATGCATCTCGACCAGATGCATCGGATCTCGGTGGCCACCGCCTCCATGACCGTTTTCGTCGTTGGCGAGACCGGCATCAACCTAGACTCTCTCAACACAGGATCGTTGACTAAAGGACCAGCAGCTTGAGCGAATCGATTGACTTTGGCGCCGCTACCCACTTCACCGTTGGGACAATCGGCGAACCCGGCCATCGCGTTTTTCTACTCCAGATTGGGGCTGGACCATTGCTACTTACGCTCAAGGTTGAAAAAGCCCAGGTATTGGCCATGATCCAAGGGTTCACGACCGCCGTTGAAGAGCTATCGCGCCCACACGAACTCACCGGCGAGACAGCTCTGGTCGGAGATGTGACTCCAGCATGGATCGTCGGCTCGATTGAACTTGAAGTTGACGCTGTCACCGAACTCATCGAGGTTGCACTCGAAGAACTCGCCGATGAGGAGCCTGCCACGGCGCGCTGCGTCATCACCCGAGAGCAGGCGGCTCAATTCGCTATTACCGCTACTCGATTGGTCGAACAGGGCCGACCACCATGTCCCTTGTGTGGCTACCCCCTCGACCCAGAAGGACATGCATGCCCGAGAACGAACGGCCACCGCGCCCCGAGTCTCTAGCTACCGAAGAGGAGCTGACCAACGACGATGTCACGGTCCTTGGACAAATCCAGACCAGCTCCAATGGAGCGCTTCTCGTGGAACTCAAAGGCGATGGCAAGCTCGCCATCTACAAGCCAGAGTCGCTGGAGCGCCCGCTCCGGGACTTTGACGCCGGTCTCGACCGACGAGAACGGGCGAGCTATATCTTAGCCCGCCAACTCGGCCTCGATTTTATACCGCCAATCGTTGTCCGCGATGACCTTCCATTCGGGCGCGGCTCACTGCAAAGTTTTGTCGACGCTGACTTTGAACGACATTACTTCGACCTCTACGACGATCCAACCCTACAAGAACGCTTTATTGAGATCGCCGCCTTCGACATCGTGGCCAACAACGCCGATCGAAAGGCTGGACACCTCCTTATCGACCGAGAGCACCATCTCTGGGGCATCGACAATGCCCTCTGTTTCCATAATGAGCCAAAGTTGCGCACCGTCATCTGGGAGTTCGGAGCGGCACCACTGGATGAGCATCTTGTTGACGCCCTGCGACAGGCGGCAAGCGACCTCGATCCAGAATTTGGGGAGCTCTTGACTCAGCGCGAATGCCGAACGCTCCA
This sequence comes from Ferrimicrobium sp., assembly GCA_022690815.1. Lineage (NCBI taxonomy): Bacteria > Bacillati > Actinomycetota > Acidimicrobiia > Acidimicrobiales > Acidimicrobiaceae > Ferrimicrobium > Ferrimicrobium sp. Next base: position 20,098 of record JALCZJ010000034.1, on the reverse strand, counting down.
GCACCGCCTGCGGGTGCTGAGCTCGATGGCCACCCTCATCGATCTCGACGTCGATGAGCGACCATACCCTTGGCCACTCGTTTGATCAGGGAGCCTGGCGTACTGAGGGTCGTTGGCGACGGCGCCACCGACCCGAGAGTCACGGTACTCAGATCGCTAACAACCTCATCGCGACGAGCCAAATCGTTAGGCACTCAACAGCGCTGCCACCACCGCAGTGCCATAGGCACAAATCTCGGTCCAGGTGCCACCCATATCTGAGGTATCGAAACGAAACGCAACGACCGCATTGGCGCCAAGCTCCTCGGCTTTGGCCTCCATGCGCTCGATCACTTGGGATCGCGAGTCCTCGAGGTTCTTTGTCATGCCTTTGAGCTCGCCACCGAACATCGACTTGAATCCAGCACCCGCCTGGGAAAATGCATTGCGCGAGCGAACGGTCAGCCCGAACACTGGACCAATAACCTGTTCAATACGATAGCCCGGCAGATCGCATGAGCTCGTTACAATCACACAACCTCCTCTGGTCAACTGAAAGTAGTCAACAATACCAATGTATCGAATCGAGCCACCCCAACGGCCCCCTTCGCCGCTGACATCAAGCAATCTCAACGCCACGAGGCGCGAGTCAACGATCTGGGCGTGAACACCAACCGTCCAACGATGAAGACGAATACCGACGGCCAAGTGGCACCGATGTCGAGCTACAACGACCCTTAGGCCCCCGCCTTTTGGCGAACCGCCTCGATCAAACGAGGAAGCAGCTTTTGGGCGTCACCAACGATGCCAAGATCGGCAATCTGCAGGATTGGAGCGTCCTTGTCCTTGTTGATGGCGATGATATTCTTCGCACCCTTCATGCCGACCATGTGCTGGGTGGCGCCAGAGATTCCAACAGCGAGGTAGAGGTTCGGCTTGACCGTCTTGCCTGTCTGGCCAACTTGATAGGCATAGGGAACCCAACCGGCATCGACGATGGCACGAGATGCCCCCGTTGCTCCGTGCAAGAGCCCTGCGAGCTCTTCGATAAAACGATAGTTCTCAGCACTGCCAAGTCCACGGCCACCCGAGACGACGACCTCGGCTTCATCAAGCTTGGGTCCCTGACGCTCTTCAACGTGGCTGGAGACGATGACAGCACGATTCGCCTTCACGTCGGCGCTCGGTGACACCTGCTGCACTTGCGGCTCAGAGGCGGCCACGGCTGGCTCCGCCGCGACACTCTTGGGCCGAACCGCGATGAGGCGAATCGGTGCCGAGATCGTCGACGTGACCACCTTCTCACCACCAAAAACCAAGTTCTCGACTTCGAGGCTCCCGTCGGCCTCTCGAACCCCAACCGCATTTGTCAACACTGGGGCATCCAGCAGGACCGAAAGGCGTCCAAGCACGTCACGACCGGTGTACGACTGAGCTACCAGGACGACGTCCGTTCCTTGCGCCGACTGGATATGATCGCGCATCGCATCAGCAACCATCACCGCTGGGAGATGCCCATCGGTATCACCAAGTGAGACGATCTCGGTCACTCCGTAGTTGGCCAGTGATGCGGCTACCGATGAAGCGTCGACCCCGAAGACGACCGCCGTTACCTTCGAGGCGATCGTACGGGCAATCGTGGCTAGTTCGAACGAGACCGGAGCGAGTCCCTCACCCTGAGGCTCGGTTACAATCACACAGTTGTTTAACATTCGACGTCTCCTTAGAGTACTTTGATCTGGGTCAGGTAGTTCATAATCTCGACTTCAGCCGTCCCGTCGTCCTCGACGATCTGGCCAGCGGCACGGGCCTGGGCGTCCGTGACGGAGATGACCTGCTCATCGATGGATATCGACAAACCGAGATCTCCAACACTGAGCTGCTCAACAGGCTTCGATTTGGCGCTCATGATTCCCTTGAACGAGGGGTATCGAGGCTCAACCACTCCCGCGGTAACGCTCACGACCGCCGGCAGGTCCGCCTCAACAACGTCATAGCCATCCTCCGTCTGACGCTGTATCGAGAGTGTAGAGCCACGAAGCTCGATCTGCTTGGCAAACGTCAGCGCTGGCCAGCCCAACAGCGCAGCTATCTGCGCAGGGACAGTACCGGTGTAGCCGTCCGTAGACTCGGTTGCCGCAATCACGAAATCGGCTCCAATGCGCTGAACGACCGAGGCCAGCACCTTCGCAGTCGTCAATGCATCGGCCCCAGCGAGCAGTGGGTCGCTCACCACCACGGCGCTGGCGGCACCCATGGCGAGCCCAGTTCGCACCCCTTGGACCTCCTGGTTCGGCGCCATAGAGATGAGTACCACCTCGCCACCGCCCCCAGCCTCTGCGAGACGCAGCGCGATCTCGACGCCGTAAGCGTCGGAGTCGTCAAGGATTGCCTTGGAACCACGCGTCAGACGCATCGTCGTTGGGTCGATCGCCTGCGGTTCAGACGGATCAGAAATCTGCTTCACGCATACCGCTATCTTCATGCGTATACCTACCCTTCTGGATCTCTCCTACGTGTACTAGCCTATCGCCCGTTCGGCACTTGATGGAATCACGACCGTGAGTTTGTGAGCACCGGGATTCGGAGCCGTACCAACGCCCCACCTCCACGGGCTCGATCAAAGGTGATCCCACCATCGAGTTGGGTGGTGACCAGATCGCGCACGATCGCGAGACCGAGTGAGTTCGCACTCGCTTCCACCAGATCTTCTGGAAAGCCGACGCCATCGTCAGCGATCTCCACCCAAAGATCCTTTGGGTGTCGTTCGAGGACAACACGGACCTTGAGCGCGATGCGATCAGCTCCGTATCCATGTTCGAGCGAGTTTTGGATCAGCTCCGCCAAGACGATCGCCAGCGGCGTCACCCGCTGGGCATCGACCCGCTCAGCCGATCCCTCAAGAACGATCTCGAGTTCACGGCCCGGCAACTTCGACTCGCGCGCCAAATGGATGAGTGCTGCGATCACCTCATCAATCTCTACCTCTTCAGAGACGTCGCGGGAGAGAAACTCGTGCACCAAAGCGATGGAGCGGATGCGACGTTCAGCTTCGCCCAGAGCGAGCTTGGCCTCCCCGTTGGAAAGGCGCCGCGCCTGCAGGCTGAGCAGCGAGGAGATGGTCTGGAGATTGTTCTTCACACGATGGTGAACCTCACGGATCGTAGCGTCCTTGGATGCCAGCAAACGATCGCGCTGGCGCAGGTCGGTGACGTCGCGTAACAGCAGCACATAACCGGTGCTTGCATTGTTGCGATAGAGCGGCAAGCAGTAAAAGGTCACCGTGACCCCGCGTGACTTCTCAACCTCTTCAAAGACGGGGGATTGCAGCATCGCAGCTCGTTGCAGCGCTTGAATATGCAGGCCGAGTTCCGAGAGATTCATGCCTACCCGCACACTGGCATAGCCCAGTCGATGCAAGGCACTCAACGCGTTTGGCGAGAGGAATCGCAGTCGTTCATTGGCATCAAGCACGCAGACGCCATCGCCGACACGTGGTGCCTCCTCCACCTCGCTGGGCGGATAGGGGAACCGACCGTTGATCATCATGTCCATGAACTGATCAAAGAGGCTGAGATACGTAGACTCAAGCTCTCCTGGGTTGCGGTGCCGCTCACTGAGCTGATCGCGAATCATCACCCCAAAGACCTCGCCATCTTGGCGTAGTGGGATGAACCACGACGTCATTTGGCGCGCACTTGGTGGGTCAAACCGATTCTCGCGAACAATCTCTTGCTGGTGGAAGCAACGATGAATGGGCGAACCCTCCGTGAGATCGAACTGCATGCCGATTAAATCACCTGGGTGAGCCGTCTGCGAGGTCGCAGGACGCACCTGCGAAATGATCGTATAGCGCGCCCGTCGCCCATCTTGATTCTCAATCGGCAGCGCAATGCTTAGGTCGCTAAAACCAAGATCCGCCAAGAACCCCCAGAACCTAAGCAGCTCTCCAAGGTAGGCACGGCGTGATTCGATCAGCGAAGAGGCATCACGCTCTAACATGGCTAGATCGCAATCGCCGAACCGACACGCTGATCGAAATGACACAGCGCCTGTACCCCATACGAGGTGAGTAGCTCTTTGATGGCGGGTGCACGATCGGCCACGTCGCCGAGGCCGTGTGCATCCGAGGCGGTGGTTAACGGAACGCCTCGCGCAAGGAATCGCTCCAACAGCGCCGGTGCCGGGTAGATCTCCTCAGCCGGCTTACGCAGGCCAGCCGAGGAGACTTCAGCCGCGACACCCGTGTTGGCCGCAGCCTCAGCCATCCGATCGTAATACTCGGTAGGCACCGAGGGCCGATGACCAGCCACCTTCACCAGATCGGGATGTGCCAGCACGTCAACCGAGCGAGTCGCTGCAAGTTCCTCGAGTGCTCGGGTGTAAGCAGCCCACGCGGGCTCCACACCGATTCGTTCCCACTCAGCCATGACCACTGGGTCATCGACATGATCGAACGGCCAAGCCTCAATCCAGTGCACCGACCCAAGGAGGACATCGAAGGGATAACCAGCCAGGAACGAACTCACCGACTCCATAGCTTCGGGATAGTAATCGACCTCAAGCCCCATCTTGATCGGCAGGCCTGCCGCCTTTGCCTCCTGGACGACCGCGACGTACTGGTCAAGGTCTGCTGTTGAGTTACGCTCCCAATAGTTCTCCATCAGGTCGCGCATGGGGCTCTCAGGGTAGCGGAGAAAATAGCCGGAGAGGATCGATCGAGCCTGTCGGAAGCGGTAGAAGTGTTCGGTCACTGCGATCTCTTGGACCCCCAGGGAACTCGCCCTATCACAATATGCCCCGAGTTGGGCCAGCGTAACTGAGCTGTCCTTGGCAGAGTGTGACCAAAGATGCAGGTGATAGTCGATCATGACCTTTAGCCTAGCCAGCGGGCGCCGGATCCTTAAGGCCACAACCTGAAGTAGTCCAGTTGATGAGCCCAATGACGGCGCGTAATCCACAGGTTCAACGTCGCAGATAGCTCTCATAACCAATCAGCGCATTGGGCATTTGGCTAATCATCGAGGGCCATGCGCGGCCGTATCTTGACTTTGCTTCGAAGGTTGAACCCCAACGGCAGAGGTAATCAGGGCAGCGAGCGCCTCTGGTGAGTCGAGATCAGGCTCCGCGATCGGGACCTCGAAGAGATCGATACCGACGTCGCGCAACGCATCGATAAGCTCGCGACCTCGGGCTCGCGCGAACTGCTCGTGGGTAAAGACAAGCTCTGAGGTGACACGAAGGACCGCAGCAGCCGCCTTGGCATTATCGACAAGGACACTGGCGAGGATATCCGGAGCTTCGTTGGTTAGCCATTCTCGCGCCGCTTGCGCATCAGGGGTAAAGAACCAGGATGGCAAGGATCGATTCACGATAAAGGCAACAGCACTGAGATTTCTCGCCCTCAGCGCCTCCAACAAACGATGAGCCTCGTCCACCGAGGGGCCATAGGGCGCTGCAACCGCTACGAACCCGGTGGCCGGCACTGTGAGCAGTTCAGAGAAGGAACGGCTTTGCTCGACCAAACCCGGGGCGAGCTTGGCAAAGTCCGAGAAGAAATCAGTAAGATCAGTCAAAAATGCGGACCCGAGCACGAGATCAGCAACCAGATAGAAGGGTCGAGTCGCCGCCGAAAACAGGCGAGTCCTGCGCGGAAGGGTTAAGAGGGCAAGCAGTGGTGATGAGAAGAACTCCCTCAACCGTGCCGGCGCATCCAAGAAGTCAAGAGCATTGCGTGAGGGAGGCGTGTCCACGATCACCAGGTCATAGCGATCATCTGCGGTCAATGCCGCCAGAACCTGAACCGCGGCGTAATCATAGGAGCCGATGAATTTAGCCGAGAGGTTGTGATAAATTGGGCTTGCCAAAATCCTGTCGGCAGTCTCGCCATCAGGGGAGAACTGTTTCACAAGATCATCCCAGGCACTCTTCATGTCGACCGAGGCCGCCCACAGCTGCCCCTTGGCACCCAGCCCAGCAAGCTCGACCTCCCTCGGAGTGTTCGCGAGCGCTGCAACGCCGAGCGTCCCCGCTAACCGCTTTGCTGGATCAACGGTGACAACCAGGACATTGAGGGGTCGCTCAATCGCCGCTTTGATTGCGAGCGCCGCGGACAGGGTTGTCTTGCCCACCCCTCCACTACCGACCACGAAGACGCGCTCTCGGTCGAGCAAATTCTCAAGCAGGTTCGTCACCACAGCTCGACCTCAAGTACCTCCGCAACCTCCCCGACAAGCTCGTGGGGCTCAAAGATACCAAAGTACTCGCCGATGGTAGCGACGTTGATCGCATGCCCAAGTTGCTCGCGAAGCACCGCGAGATTTCTGTCGTGACGGCGGCAGATCCTCGCAAAAAGATCCGACGCACCCACGACCTCGGTGAGGCCAGCCACTAAATCGCGATACTTGCGGATCTCATCGACTACCTCACGCTCGACGCCAGCCAAGGCACCATCAAAGCGCCGGTTCACCACTGCTCCTTCGAGGTGCACCGGCGTCTCGACTCGAATCCGATCAGCCAATTCCAACGCCTCCTCGACCGGCGTCTCCTCTGGCGTCGCCACTAAGAGTGCAACCGACTGTTGGGGGTCCTCCAAAATCTTCAGCATCCATTCAGTCTGATTCTTGACCAGACCCAGCTGGATGAGTTCGCCGACATCGCCAGCCACCCCGAGCTGAGAGACGACATGGCCGCTGGCCGGCGGATCGACCACGATGAGATCGTAACGATCTTGGCGCACCTCGTAGCACAGTTTGCCTACCACGAGGATCTCTCGCACACCCGGGGCAGCGGTCGATACGAAATCGAAGATCTTGCCGAGGCCAGGAAATTTCGAGATGAACGGCACCTTGACATAGATCCGTAGATATTCAGCCAGCGCTGCCTCGGTGTCCATCTCCATGACCCAGAGGTTCGGTGCCGCAAGGTGGGGCGTGAATGAGGTGTCGCGGAGCCCAAGCATCGCCGCGACGTCGCCCTTACCATCGACCTCCACAACGAGCACGCGGAGCCCCCGACGTGCACCCAAGAGAGCCAGTGCAGCCGCTACCGTGCTCTTGCCCACGCCGCCCTTTCCGGCGACAAAAATCAGTCGCTTACGAAGCAGCTCCTCAATCATGCGCTAGGCGCTAAAGCCAACTTTGCGCTGCTCTTTGTTGGGGCCAACCTCGATGAAGAGCACCTTGGCAACCGGAACTCCAACCTTTTTCCCCTTGCGATCGGTCAGCCACCAAAGCCCCTGGCCATCGGCTTGCGCCTTGGTAAACTCTTCGATGACGTTGGCCTGATCGGCACCCTCATCCATTTCGATCTCGATCTCGCGCATAGCGTCACCAAGTCCGATTCGAATCTCCACATCTACCTCCTACTTTGCCTGGACCTTGAGATCACTTCGGTATCGTCTCACCGGACCTAGACTCTCCAGCTTATCAACCAGTGCCCGAATACTCTCGCTTGCCTCATCGTCGGGCGAGCCAACGACCACCGGCGTACCATGATCCCCGCCTTCGCGCAGCGCCATGGTGAGTGGAACTTCGCCTAGCAACTCGACTCCGAGCTCGTCAGCGAGCAGTCGGCCTCCTCCTTGTCCGAAGATGGGATAGCGCTCGCCGTTTGGCGTCACGAACGCGGACATGTTCTCGACGACGCCACGAACCGGTAGTTTGAGCTTCTTGGCCGCAAGTGCCGAGCGTTGGGCGACGCGAACGGCTGCGGCTTGCGGTGTCGTAATCACAAAGATCTCTGAGCGGGGAAGGAACTGTTGCAGGCTGAGCGCTACGTCGCCGGTCCCCGGTGGCATGTCCACCAGCAGATAGTCAAGATCACCCCAAAGCACATCCACCAGGAACTGCTCAATCGTCTTGTGCAACATCGGCCCACGCCAGATCACCGGCGTATCCTCCTCGACAAAAAACCCCAGCGACATCACCTTGATCCCAAAAGCCTTTGGCGGCAAGATCAGGTCGTCGATGACCCGAGGCATGGCTACTAGCCCGAGTATTTTAGGAATGGAGAACCCATACACATCGGCGTCGAGAATGCCTACGCGCTTACCTCGGTTCACGAGCTCGGCCGCCATATTCGCCGTCACCGAGGACTTACCGACACCTCCTTTGCCCGATGAAACACCAATCACGCGGGTGGTCGCGCCAGGCAACGAAAACACTGGGGTTCGTGATGCTCGCGCCTCGAGCATCGGAGGTGTCATGAGGCGCTCTCGCAACTGCGCTTGACCCGTGGGGTCGAGAGGAAGAAGCTCGACGGTAACGTTTGCCAGATCGCTTACGGCTGCGTTCGCCTCCTCCTGCAGTCGCTCGGTGACCTCTGGCATACCGCCAACGTAGTACAGGGTTGCACTCAACCTCCGTAGCCCACTTGTCACGGGGCCGACCAAACCGAGTTCGCCGAAGCTTCGACCAACCTCGTCGTCGATGAGCGCACCCAGTCGCTCGGTGACCTGTTGAACAACGCCCTTTGCCATCGATCTCTCCTACCACTGTCATCATCACTGCGCAATGAACCTATCGTGACTAAACTAGTGGAACAATACCGCTACCGTCTTGGTAGAGGAGAAGGTGCCCATGGGAACAACAACGAAGTCAACATCTCCATCGAGCCCAGCCCAGGAAGACGCGGTGGCGACCAAGCGCAAGCCATCGATTGCCCCGACCCCTGAGTCAGCTGTTGTCAGCACGAACCACCAAGCCAGCGGCGTTGGTCCGTCACCGGGTAGCAAGCCCCACCATGGGGGACCAAGGGTCGCGACGGAACTCCTCGGTGGCTCCTTCAACGGTGCAGTCGATGCGCTCTCACAAGCACTTGGCGACCCGACCCGGAGAGAGATCTACCTCCACGTTCGCGAGTATGGGCCGACCACCGCCCGCGATATCGGGCGCCACTTCCAACTGCACCCCAACGTAGCACGGCACCATCTCGACCGACTTTGTGCCAGCGGCTACCTGGAGGCGACCTTTGAACGTTCGACGCCCTCCCAGGTAGGTCGACCATCAAAGCAGTACCAGAGTACCGGAGCACCCTTGCTGGTCGACAGCCTCGGGGAGCAAGCCACGTTACTTGGGCGACTCCTCGCTCGAACACTCGCGATGCTCGATCACGACAGCGCCGAGTGCCTTGCCTTCGAAGTTGGTCTCGACTACGGCCGCGAGATCGGTCAACAGATGAGTGGGAACGAGGCGACCAAAAGCATCGCCACCAGCCTGAAATTGGTCGCCGACGCCCTCACTCGTAGCGGGTTTGCATCCCGAGAGGACTCACACAACGATACCCTCGGCCTCAGAAACCGTAGTTGCCCATTCGGGGCGCTGGTGGCCGATCACCCAGTACTATGCATGACTGAGCGCGGCATCATCCAGGGCCTGCTCGAGAGTCTCGCCATCGACGGTGACCTCGCCCGCGTCGAGCCCCATCCAGGAGGGACGAGCGGTTGTAACATCCGTATTCATTCGGCAAGTGACAACCGCATTGCCATTCGCGCCCGGAGCCCACGGCTCTCCAACAGCGATCAGCTACCCCAATAGCGCTGCTCTCGCCAGGGATCGCCATAGTTGTGGTAACCATTACGCTCCCAAAACCCAGGTGCATCAGAGTCACGAAACTCGAGCCCACGCAACCACTTGGCTGACTTCCAGAAGTAGAGATGCGGTAAGAGAAAGCGAACAGGATAGCCGTGCTCTGGTTCGAGCGGTTCACCATCGAAGGCCACCGCCAGCATGCAGGTCGGATCATCGATGACATCTTGATACGGGATGTTGGTAGTAAACCCGTACTCGGCGTGCGCGATCAGATGCGTCACCGAAGCCTCAGGTTTGACCAAATCGATGATCTTGGTAATCGGCACGCCACGCCAGACGGTATCGAACTTCGACCACTTTGTCACGCAGTGGATGTCGGTCGTGCGCTCCTCAAGGCCAAGACCCACCAGTTCATCAAAGGTGAGCTCAACCGGATTTGCAATCAGCCCATCAACCTTGAGGGTCCAGGTGCTCAGGTCCTCGTAGATCGGCACCTCACCGGCGTGGAGTACTGGGAAACGGTCGGTCATATACTGACCGGGCGGCAGCCGATCAAGAGCGATCCCGCGACGCTCCAACTCCTTACGGTTACGATCAAAGAAACTCAACGTGCCACTCCTCGTCTTGGGCCTTCACCTGGAAGGCATTTGGAAGCTTCCCTGGCAAGTTCAACCTAGAAGGTGTTAGGAATCTTCCGGTGCGCCGCGAGGTAGGCTGGCTTAGCGAGTCGGTAGGCCTGGGTCACCAGGGTCTTGCTCGGATGGGTAGCCAGGAAACGGTTGAGGTGATCGACCGCCTGCACCGGCTTATCCTCACCATAGTACAACACGAGCCCGTAATAGAGCTGCGCACTGGCGTCGTAGGCTCCGAGTTGGGCCGCGCGAGCCAAGATCGTGATCGAATCTGCCTTGGCACTCTTGGTCTTGGCAAGGTTAAAGTCAATCCACCCGACATAGGCGAGCGCCGTTGGGTCCGAGGGGTAGGTGGCCAACACATGGTCGAACTCCGTTCGAGCCTGCTTAACCGCCCCAAGCCCGGCCAACGCCTCACCAGAGGCCAACTCCTGGCTGAGGCTGGGAGCGGTTGTGGAGCCCGATCGCGTCAAGAGCAGTGTCCCCAGCGCGCCAGCTCCTACCAAGATCAATGCCGCCCCGATCTGGGCCAACCGGCGGGAGAACAACGGCCTGTGGCCCGACCTTGCACTCGTCCGAGACGGGCTCTCATTGCCTTCTACCGTCTCTTGGGGTCTCGCTGGGTCACCAGTATCGGCGACCCGCTCGCCACCACCCTCGGAGAGGTTATCAATTTCGCCCGAAATTGCGGACTTAGCTCCAACTTGATCATCATCGAGCGCCTCGCCTTGTGCCACGCCCTCGAGCGGTCCAGCCGCCGATCGAGCATCGATGCCTGGCGAAGATTTTGGCCCTCCTGGAGCAACGTCGATCGTCATCGACGATCCCATTGGGGCATGTGCCAACGCTCGCTCCCTGTTCGCGCTGCGTCTCGCTCGAGATGAAAGGCTACGATAGACCTCCCAGGCCAGCACCAAACCGACAACGATCGGCAGCAGCCAGAGGAAAAGCCCGACGCCGTTGGCTGGTGGCGCCATCAGAATGGTGTCACCATAGCTGGCCACCAATGAGTCGATGATCTGTTCGTTTGAAGCCCCATCATGGACTTCGTGCTGGATGTAGTCAGCGATCGAATACGACGATGCACTCTTGGAGTTGTAGACGGCGAGGTTACCACACGACGGGCAGCGTACCTCCTTCTCGAGGGTAACGATCCGGCCAGCAGCACTGGTGGAAGGCGTGTTAGCGATCGCATAACCGACAGAAACCACGGCGACGAGGACGAGCACGACCCAGGCGACCAGAATACGTCGTGAATGCTTGGTGGAGGTGACCATCAATATCCTTTCTCTTGCGCGAGCGTCACGAGTGCATCCACGATTCGGACGGTGGTTGGACCGACAACCTTAGCCAACACCGTTCCATTGGGTGCGACCAAGAAGCTTTCGGGGGGTGCCGAAACACCCCAACGAAGCGAATCGCCGCCGTTAGGATCCTGGAGCACCGGGAAATGTGCATGGAAAATAGAGAGGAATCGTCTGGCCGCCGCAGGAGTATCGTCATAGTCGACACCCAGTACCTGCACCGTTGAACTTCGAGCGAGCGCAGCGATCTGTTTCTCCTCAGACGCGCAGCTCGAGCACCAACTGGCGAAGTAGTTCACCAATACGAAATGACCACGAAACTGACGCAGCGAGATCGTCGAGTTCGAATAGAGCGATTCGCCACTGAGTGCCGGCGCCTTGTGATACACCAATGGCGACGGCGAGATCTGGTCGATCGCGGGTTTGGACTGGGCAGCAATGACCGCGAAGTAGATGATCACCATCAAGATGAGGGCACCGACCATCGACAACACCGGTCGCTGTCGGACCGCCGCCGTTAGCGTGCTCACACCGCGACCCCGACCGGCGTCTCGACCGATCGCTCAGCCTCACTACGCCGACGCTTTTGCTCACGAATCCCGATCACACTCAGCACGCCGCCAAGCACCATAATGCCGGCGCCAGCCCAGAGCCAGAAGATCAATGGTTGGACAACGATGCCAAGGGTTATAGGGCCCTTATCGGTCGTCGGGGCTGCGTCGATCGTCAAGTACACATCCCTCGTGAGCCCAACGTTGACGGCAGGTGTACCGACCGCGGTAGCGTAGGTACCGAACTGGGTGATGGCGGGATGATAAGTTTTGCCACCGTTGACCACGACGTTAGCCTCGAAGGAGGTCTTGGCAGGGGTCACCACCGTCTCGACACCCTCATAGGTCAGCGTCTGCCCGTAGACATGGACGGTCTGGCCGGGGACCATCTTGACCGACCCTTGGTGCCCAAAGGTGGTCGCCGAGGCCATCCCGATCGCGATGATCGCAAGGCCAATGTGGGTCAACATACCAGCCGACGAGCGAGAGACGATCGCTGAGGCTCTGCGCCCCGAGGCCCGCGACAGATTGCCGTAAATAATGACGACCGACGACACGATCACAAAGGTCGCCAAGGCATAGGCACCCAGGGTGGCAAGCGCGGTCACGCCGGCAAACGCCGAGATGGCGATCACGACAACGGCAGCGGCGCCTGGCAGAAACAGCCGCTGCCCAATGAGTTCAGGGGGGGTTTTTCGCCAGTTGAGCCACGGCCCGATAGCCATGATGGCGAGAAGAGCGAGACACAACGGGATCACAAAGGCGTTGAAGAAGGGAGCACCAACATCGACGGTCTGGTGATCGAAATAATGGGCGAACAATGGGTAGACCGTGCCAGCCAGGATCACCAGCGTCAGGAGCCCAAAAATGGCGTTGTTGATCAACAGCGAACCCGGACGAGAGAGGAGCGGGAAGCGCGGCTGGCCCATGAGGCGATCGGCGGCAAAGATCGAAAGGCCGATCTCAAAGACTACGACGGCCACGAAGAACAGGATCAACACCGTCCCGAGGCTCGAGTCCGAAAAGGCGTGGACCGATTGGAGCACACCCGATCGGGTGAAGTAGGTTCCGAGGATGGTGAGTGCGAAGGCAGCCGCTACCAACGAATAGCTCGCAATCCCCATGCGTTTGCGCCGACGATCGATCAGGACGGAGTGGATGAAGGCAAGGCCACACAACCAGGGCAGCAAGGCTGAATTTTCTACCGGGTCCCAGGCCCAATAGCCCCCCCATCCAAGTACCTGGTACGACCACCATGCGCCCAAGACGATTCCAATGGTCAAAAAGACCCAGGTGATCAAAGACCAGTTGCGGACCCGTGTAATCCAATCAGTGTTGAGGCGACCGGTAATGAGTGCGGCCGAGAGCAGGGCAAAGGGAACGCTCATGCCGACGAATCCCATGTAGAGCATCGGCGGATGGATAGCAACCAAAGGATAGTCCTGTAGCAACGGGTTTGGCCCTCGGCCATCGGCAGGAATGGTCCCGACCGTGGTCAAGAACGGGCTGGCTGCAAAGAGAAGGACGCCTGAGAAGTAGGTGAAGATCACGCCGAGTATGCCAAGTGCGACCGCACCCGTGCGACGATCAGCCTCATGGCGCATGGCAAACGCGACAAGTGCGATGTAGAGGCCTTGCACCAAGGCCCAGAGCAGCAGCGACCCTTGCAACGCCGACCACATGCCGGTGATTGAGAAGAGCAGTGGTGTCTCTTTGGAGTTGTTGGCGACCACGTAGGCGAGGGAGAAGTCATGGCTGATGAGCGCTTGTTCCATCGCGATGGTCGAGACGATCGTCCCGACGAACCCGATGAGCAACAACGTCCTCGCACCCGACATGAGGCGATCGTTGCGCCGATATGCACCGAGAAACAACCCTATGGTCCCGAGTAAGCCAAAGAAGAAGGCGAGAACGAGCCCTGCGGACCCAAGTGCAGCATCAAACATCAGCTCTGCGTCCCCCCGGCATCCTTGATCCGGTTGGGGTGCTCGGCAACATAGTTGGAGCTGTGCTTGACCTCGATCAAGCTAGAGACAAACACATTGCCCTGGAAATGGCCTTGAATCACGACAGGAATGCTGGGCTGGAAGAGTTCGGGCGGATTCCCGATCTCGGTGACACGATCCTCGGCGTGGTTATAGCGAATGGTAAAATCCACCCCTGCCGGCGTCGGATCGACCGAGCCAGGCACGACGACTCCCTCCATGCGAAAACTAGTATCGCCGAGTTTGGCCCGTGCCGCGTTCGCCTGTTGAACCGTCAGAAAGTACTCGAGCGAGTTCGTCGCACCTTTGAACAGTACGAAGCCAAGCGCCGCCAAGATGACCCCCAGCACCACGAGCGAACGCACGAGCTTTGCACGAGAGCGACCTGGCCCTTCGACCGTCTTCCATTGCGCGTATTCTTCGTCAGCCAACGTCATTTAGGCGTCCTCCAACGGCCTATCGGCCTGTTGTGCATCTGCGCGCAGCTTGGCCAAACGAAGCCTCACTTGGCGCGACCGAACACCAAGAACGATTGCATAACCACCCAGCGAGCAGGTGACTGCGGTGTAACCAGCCGCTACGTACGGATTCATAGTTGAACCTCTTCGACCGCTAGGCGCTCGAGTATGGCTTGCTCAACCTCGAGATCGGCGAGCTCAGCCTGCCGCTTCGAGGTCTCGTAACGAGTCCAGACCATCCAGACGTACGCCATCGTGAACGCGACAAAGCCCAAGAGGAGTGTCCAAGCCATCGAACCATGCACCTCGACGTTCATGCTTGGGTTCAATACCGATGGGGTTTGATGCAGCGTCTTCCACCAATACACTGACTCGTGGACGATCGGCACGTCGATAAAGGCCACCAGCGCCGCAATCGCTGAGCGAACGCCGCGCTTGGTCTCGGACATCGGAACCTGACGCAGCGCCAGATATCCGAGGTACAGCAGGAACAACACCGCCGTCGACGTCAAAAGAGCATCCCAGGTCCACCACACACCCCACGCAGGACGCCCCCAAATCGAGCCAGTGAGGATGGTGAGCCCAGTGAAGAAGACACCAGCCTCCGCGGACGCGGCAGCGATGAGATCCCACTCGCGCCGTCTCGTACGCTTCCAAAGATAAAGAAGGCTCGCCGCCGTCGTGATACCGTAGGCGAGGTAGGCGATCCAGGCCATTGGGGGATGGATGTAGAGCATCCTGACCAGGTTGCCCATCACCTCAGCTGGCGGCGTGACATAGAGCCCCAACCAAAAGGTTATCGCGATCATGACCAGCGCCGTGATTCCTACGCCGCGCTTGAGCTTTGCGTTCCTACTCATCTCAACCCTCCAAGACGACACCATATACCAGAATGCCAAGAACTAGATAAATAAGTGAAAATCCGACTAACAGCTCACTCCAAGGAAGTGCTTTGGCCGGGGATTCTTCCAAACCATACTGCCACACCTTGGTCGCAGACAACAAGACCGGGGAGACCACTGGGAACAAGAGCAGCGGCAACAAGCTACCGCCGAGCCCCTCGGTGACGCCCGCAAGCACAATACCGACGGTCGCAACACCGATGTCGGCGATCAAGGCACTGCCAGCCAGTAGGGCCACCTCGTGCAAGGGGGAGTTGAACAGCACAGCGATACCGGCGCTCAGTACCACCTCAAGCACCAGGACCTCGACGACGATCGCGAAGACCTTCCCGAGAAACATACCCCGCGGATTCACCCCCATCATCACCAGGCCAACTTGGGCCTGGTTCTCGCCTTCGATGGCGATCGCACGGCTTACCGCCAACTCCAAGCCAAAGAAGGTCGTTACCCAGAAGAGCCCGGGCGTCACCTGCGTGAGGATCTCGACTTTGGCATCGAAGCCGAAGGCGAACAGGACGATCACAACAAAGACAAACGGTAACACCTGGTTCAAGAGTACCCGTGCTCGCCATTCCAGTCTGAGGTCCTTCTTCGCCATCACGACGGCAGTCCTCAACATCAGGCACTCTCCACCAATGTCGCCGAGCCATTGGACATCCGATAGGTGCGTGTCGCCAACGCAGAGATGCGGTCAAGCTCATGAGAGGCGACAATCACGGTGCGACCGGCCTTGGCTAGCTCCGTGAATCCGCTGTCTAAACGCGCCTTTGAAACCTGGTCCAACAGGGCATGGGGCTCGTCGATTAACAACAGCTCACACCGGCGCGATAGCGCGATGGCGGCAGAGATCTTCTTGCGTTGTCCGGCCGAGAGGACACGAAAACGTGCACCGAGGTCACGATCGATCAGGCCAAGCCGATGCGTCCATTCGAGCGCTTGATCGAAGTCGCACCCGGCTGTGGCCGCGAAGAACTCAAGGTTCTCGCGTCCAGAAAGCTCCTCGTACATCTGATAAGCGTGCGCTAGGTAACTGACCTCACGGCGTATCGCTCGCGCCTCCGTCTTTGGATCCCGCCCAAAGACGAAGACTGATCCGGTCATCGCCTCAACTAGCCCGCCAAGGAGGCGCAACAGCGTGGTCTTGCCCGAACCGTTCGGTCCCTGCACAAAGATAACCTCGCCCTCGTAGGCGTCGAATTCACAACGCACCAGGGCTGGGAAACGATCGAGCAGTACCGTGACGTCACGAAGTCGAGCAACGAGTCGACCCTGGGGCGAGTCGGTCACACGATCACCGCGTGCGAGCCCGCAACAGTTCGATGTCGGCCTTGACCATCGTCTCAATCAACTCGTTAAAGCTCACCGTTGGCGTCCAACCGAGCTTTAGCCGCGCCTTCGTGGCATCCCCAATGAGGAGATCGACCTCGGCCGGTCGCATGAAACGTTCATCGACTTCAACGAACTTGTGCCAGTCGAGGTCTGCAGCGGCGAAGGCACTCTCACAGAGCTCACCAACAGAGTGGGTTTCGCCGGTCGCGATGACATAGTCCGATGGCTGCTCCTGCTGGAGCATCAGCCACATGGCCTGCACGTAGTCACCAGCAAAACCCCAATCACGCCGGGCCTCGAGGTTCCCCAACGTCACCTTCTGGGCAAGCCCGAGAGCAATCTGGGCCACCGTGTAGGTCACCTTACGGGTCACAAACTCCATGCCACGACGCGGGGATTCGTGATTGAAAAGGATGCCCGAGGAAGCGTGCATGCCGTAGCTCTCCCGATAGTTGATGGTGATCCAATGTCCATAGACCTTTGCCACGCCGTAAGGAGAGCGGGGATAGAACGGTGTCTGCTCAGACTGGGGAACCTGCTGAGCCTTCCCGAACATCTCAGACGTCGAGGCTTGGTAGAAGCGAATCTCAGGATCGACCATCCGAATTGCATCAAGCAGTCGAGTCACGCCGAGCGCCGTCGTCTCCCCGGTTAGCACCGGTTGCCCGAAAGACGTCTGGACAAACGACTGAGCCGCAAGATTGTAGACCTCTGTTGGATGATACATCCTCAGCACCCGCATCATTGACACCTCATCAAGCAGGTCGCCAGGCTCAAGAATCAACTGATCCTGAATGTGGTGGATGCGCTCGAAGTTCAGGGTACTCGATCGTCGATGCATGCCGACGACGGTGTACCCCTTCGCGAGCAGCAATTCAGCGAGATATGAACCATCTTGACCGGTGATGCCGGTAATGAGTGCGACGGGTCGTGCCATGAGGAGCCAGCCTAGTGGCCTAAAAATCGCGGTTGGCGATGTTCGCGGCGCGCCAAAAGTCCCTCGTGCGCGTCGTCGAACTGATTAACGAGGGTCAGCAGCGACGCGAGATAATCAAAGTGCTCTCGGTCCATCGAGCCGGTGACGGCATAAAAGGAACGCTTCCCATAGCCAGTCGCGGCACTCGACAGCGCGACAAGCCGCGCAGCGAGTTCGGCCACCGTCTGGTCGAGTTGGTCTTCGGCCACGACCTGATTGATCAGACCCTTCTCAAGCGCTTCACTCGCATCGACACGGCGTGCCGTCAGCATCATCTCCAGGGCGAGCCGCGGGGCGACGTATCGCAACAGCGGAACGGTGATCTGGAACGGCCAGAGCCCTACCTCGGCTTCGGGAGTTCCAAAGATGGCCGACTCGGACGCGATCACCATGTCCGACGCCATCGCCAAGCCAAAGCCACCGGCCAAGGCATACCCACGCACCTTGGCAATGATCGGCTGGGGGGCACTCCACATGGCCTCAATGACGGCGGCAACTTCAGCTCGCGCGTCATGTAGCGCCCGCTGCGACAGTCCCTCACCCATCCCAGCAAGATCGACACCGCTCGAAAACGCACGATCCCCGGCTCCGGTCAACACGATCACCTTGACCTCTGGATCCGCGGCCAGCGCCGTCAGTTCCGCTCGTAATCGGGTGAGCGTCGGCCAATCGAGGGCATTGCGGCGTTCGGGCCGATTGATGGTGAGTTCTGCGATGCAATCACTTTGATTTACGAGGAGCGTCTCTGAATCCATATATCGTAGATGCTAGCCCTCAACTCTGCACGGAGACCAAGTTCACATGACATCGCCGCCCGCCCACACCGCAAGACTCTCGGCCGCTAACCGCCGCGAGGTCATCATGGCTGCTGCAATCGAACAGTTTGCTGATCATGGCTTCGATGCTGCCTCCATGGAGGAGATCGCCACTGGGGCGTCGGTGACAAAGCCCATCATCTACCGTCACTTTTCTTCGAAGCGAAGTCTTTACCTTGAGCTCTTACGGGAGGTAGGCGAACAACTGACACGCGACATCGAGACAGCGACCGCGGCAGTTGATCCACCCCATGACCGACTTCGTGCTGGCGTCGTCGCATTCTTCGATTTTGTGCAACATCATCGCTCGGCGTACCTACTGCTCTTTGGTGGCCGCGGACAACAAGATGACCAATTTCAGCAGGTGATTGATGATATCCAGCTAAGGATTGCCGAACTCGTCGCCAGTCGAGTCTCCGGCGTTGAGGATGACACCTACCGCGCCTTTGTCTCCTTTGCGCTCATCGGGCTTGCCCATGGTGCGGCGCGATCGTATTTGCTCGACATCGAGCGTAACCCCAGTGAACGTTTTCGCGTTCGCCTTGCTGCAAAGCGAGCAGTACAGACTACCGAGCTCCTATGGTCAGGGATGCGCAATCTGTCGACGTAATCGCGCCTCGATGGTGGCCAAAGGATCGATCCCCGCTGCTACGTACTCGTCCTCGTGTCCGACAACGACGGCCTCTGGCAACAAGCCAACCAGCTCGACCGAGTCCAGTGTCGCCATGGTGGCTACCTGTGCGATGGCCATGAGTGGCGTAAAGGTCAACGGTTTAATCAGATTCATCGAAACCTGCACCCGGTCACCAGCTACCAGTGCCAACGTGCGCACCTGAGATGATCGCATCGTTCGCGCGAGCAATTGTGCCCGTGACAGCGAAGCTTGGATGTTGACATTCAGCGCGACGAGTAGGCCACGCGATCCAACACAGGCTGCTCCAACGCGAGGGTCCACCGTCGGGGGCCCCCACGTCGGCTCGATCGTCACGAACGCCCCTTTGCGCACCACGGGCAATGGGGTTTCGTCGTCATAGACAAAGACCGGCACCGCGCAGGTGCGGGCCAGCCATGCGCCAAATCGGTCTCGCAGATGAACCGCCTCTGTTAAGGTTTCGTCTGCCAACGGGACGAATGGGACAACGTCCAGGGCGCCAAGGGCTGGATGAATACCCGTGTAACCCCGAAAGTCCACCAGCTCGAGCGCACCTTGCGCCAGTTCTTGGGAATCGGCAAAAACGTGTGGGCCCGCCAAGGTAAAGACCGACCGGTCATAGTCTCGATCCGTATGTACATCGAGCAGTGAGCGAGCACACCGTTCGCTGAGCGCATCGACAATCTGGAACTGTTTACCCACTGAGACATTGATCACACACTCCATGACGCTACGGATCATAGCGGTTACAGAACTCTGGGGCAATGGTGCTGTGGGCTATACGCTTATAAGGCCAATCACGCCTTGGGGCTCACAGTGAATTTGTCGATGCAAGACAGCCACTCGCGGCAGTAGCCCACCGACTCCACATAGCATCGCCCTTAACCTGAACTTACCCCACCCAAACCCCCCTTTTGTACCCCCTACCAGGGATTATGGCTGAGTGTGGCATGGGAGTGTAGCCAGTAATATCCTTGACAGGCTG
>JALCZJ010000033.1 GCA_022690815.1 Ferrimicrobium sp. | reverse complement strand
GTCGCTGGCTAAAATAACTCCGGCACAAGCCAAATGCGGACGTGGCTCAGTTGGTAGAGCATCACCTTGCCAAGGTGAGGGTCGCGGGTTCGAATCCCGTCGTCCGCTCTGGGAGTCTTCACGTTTGGCTACAAGGTATTCCTTGGATCTCTGGGTGCTCAGGAGGTCTTGGGACCTTAGGACGGCCAAAGCCAAGGGAAATCAAACAAGGACGCAGGGGGCAACGAAGGTTGTCAGTATTCCCAGGACACTGGACCCGGCGGTATCCATCGACATCCTTGGAGGGAAACTCGCCGCGCTTGCAACGCGCCAGCTCTTGGGTCTTGGCGTCAAAGGACTCTATCTCTTCGGGGCCAGCCCCTCGAGCAAGCGGCGAGTTCGGTGTGCATATTTGGGTCGGGAGGAGTCGTAAGTTCCGTCGATGAGGCCGAAAAACTGCACGCTGCGGCCTGAAAGGCGGGGAAGGACATCCGCCGCGACCAGGTTGCCTGTCTGATGGGCGTCGTCGGTATCTGTCCTGTGACCAGGGGCAGGTATTACACCATCACAACTCACTTGTGCAGTCTCCACGGCCCCGGCAGCCCAGCACGAACAAGAACACGATGGCCCGTTTCGTCAGTGCGTTCTTTCCTTTCCGAACAGTGCGGACCTCATTAGAGATGGTTGTGACGAGCTTCCGCGGTCGCGCTCGCACTTGACACGTGACCGCGCATGATGCCCGAATGGATGGTGTCTGCAGAGGCGCCCCCTGAGCTTCTAGCTCTGTCTGACAAGGACAAGCTGTGTTGTGACTAAACCTAACCTAGTTTTTCTGTGGGCTGCTCGTTAAAATAATTTCTTTGGCCCGTGAGGAGGTGTCGTTAGGTGAGCTTCGAGGACAATGATGTCGTGGACCGCTACCAAGAGCTTTATGACCGGTTCCAATGGACTCTCCCCACCAAGTTGAACCTGGGTTGGTGGTGTGCGGACCGGCATCCCGCAAGAGCACTGGCCATGGTGGAGCTTGGGTCCGACGGCACGCGGCGGGAGCACACCTTTGGTGAGCTGAGCACTACCTCGAGTCGCCTGGCAGCCGGTTTGGCCGAACTGGGCGTTAACGTTGGAGATAGAATTGCGATTTTGTTACCCCAGCGCTTTGAGACAGGAGTAGCGCATCTTGCCGCTTACAAGCTTGGCGCCATGGCCGTCCCACTCAGTGTCTTGTTTGGCCCCGAAGCGCTTGGTCATCGTCTTCAAGATGCCCAACCAACGGTGATGATCACCGACGGGGACCATGCCGACCTAGCCCTGGCCTGCCTCGAGGGTATGTCGGCCACCGTGGTGCTCGTTGACGGGCCTGTTGCTGGTCCCCTCCGGCGCTTTAATGACCTGGTGAACGGGGGTCGAGTCGACTTTGCCAGCGCGCAGACGAGCCCCGACACGCCAGCGCTCATCATCTACACCTCGGGCACAACCGGACGTCCCAAAGGTGCACAACACGGTCACCGAGTTTTGCTCGGGCATCTCCCAGGTTTTGAGCTGTCGCACAACGGATTTCCCCAGCCAGGTGACCGATTCTGGACTCCGGCTGACTGGGCCTGGATCGGTGGGCTCATGGACGCCCTTATGCCTAGCTGGTATCACGGAGTCTGTGTGGTATGCAGCCGCCGTGAGGGTCCGTTTGACCCAGAGTGGGCTGCTCGGGTCATCGTAGACGAGCAGGTGCGCAACTGCTTTCTTCCCCCCACTGCCCTCAAGCTGTTTCGGGATTCTGAGGTCCATCTGCCGGGGCGATTGCGAAGCGTGATGAGCGGTGGCGAGGCACTGGGTAGCGAGATGTTGCAGTGGGCGGCTGAGCATCTCGGTGTCCACGTGAACGAGATTTACGGCCAGACCGAAGCCAACTACTTGATCGGCAATTCGAGTATCAACTGGCCCATCCGACCTGGGTCGATGGGCCGGCCCTATCCCGGGCACCACATTGCCGTGTTTGACGAGGACGGCGCACCACTGCCCCCCGGTGAGATGGGTGAGATCGTCCTGCAGCTGCCAGACCCAGTCGCCTTCCTCGGTTACTGGCACCATCCTGAGGAGACGGCGACCAAGGTTCGCGATGGGTGGCTACATACTGGTGACTTAGGCAGGGTTGCAGAGGACGGCTACCTGTTTTTCGCTGGGCGTCTTGACGATGTGATCAACTCCGCTGGGTATCGCATTGGCCCCACGGAGATCGAGGACTGCCTCATTGGACATCCAGCGGTGGCGATGGCTGCCGTCATTGGTGTGCCTGACCCTCTCCGCGGTGAGGTTGTCAAAGCATTCATCCAGCTCCGAGAGGGTGTTCAGGCCTCGCCGGAACTGGAACGGGATATCCAACAGCATGTCCGGACCCGACTGGCGGCCTACGAGTATCCCCGCCAGATCGAGTTCGTCACAAAGCTCCCGATGACTACCACTGGAAAAGTGCAGCGAAAAGAGTTGCGGCGAAACGAGCAGCAGCACAAGGATTCCTCGGCGTCGTACTGAGCGATGCCAAGCCAACTCACCACCACGTCCAACCGATGACGACTAAGCGGAGGGACTGAGACTTAGCGTGGTGATTGATGGACAAGCACAGCGAGGTAGGCCACGCCAACAACCCACGCCAACAACGTGGTCCGGTCCGCGGACGGCGATCCCTGCTGGCGTCGATGTGGAGTGGCCGGGGCACGGTTGGTTCACGCTTGCCAGCACCACAGTGGTCGTCATCCTGGGTTCAACCACTCCAAGCAACACCGCCTCCTTCATCTGATTGAAGAAGGGCCTTCGTGGAGGTGTACCAGTCGAGGGTCTTTCGGGGATGCGTGTTGAGGGCAGAGCGACGCTTCAGCCTGAACTTGGCTCGGGTCGCTTATCTCGATGTCCTAGTCCCAGCTGAGAGATCTCACAGGTGCGCTGGCAGCATCAGGATCTAGCCTGCGATTCGGCCGGGCACGCAGAGATCCTGACCGATGCTGACAACAAGTCCGTCGCTGTCTCGGTGATATTTCTTATCTATAACCCTTGACAATGGCTCTGAAAATGATACAATAAAATAAATCTCATAAAGAGATGAATTCAATATAAAAACTGGATAGATGATTTTGATAGACAATCGTATCCGAGCGTTAGTGCATCAATGTCAAAAAACTTCATAGCGAGAGAGGGCTTCTTGGAGGGAGGGGGCTTCATGAAGGGAAAGGAGTAACAATGCCGGGAAACAAAGCGGTCGCCTACATAGGACCGCGTCACGTAGAGGTCCAGAATATCGACTATCCGAAGCTCGAATTGCGTGATGGGCCTGGCGTGAGCCCCAGCAATGTGGGGCGTCAGTGCCCCCATGGGGTTATCCTGAAAGTGGTGGCCACCAACATTTGCGGCAGCGACCAACACATGGTGCGTGGCCGCACTACCGCGCCTTCTGGTTTAGTTCTCGGGCATGAGATCACGGGTGAGGTCGTGGAAGCCGGACCTGGAGTCGAGTTCATCAAGGTGGGTGACCTCGTTTCCACGCCCTTCAACATCGCCTGTGGTCGCTGCAAGAACTGCAAAGAGCGTAAGACCGGTGTCTGTCTCAATGTCAACCCTGATGGTTACGGGGCGGCATACGGATATGTGGATATGGGCGGTTGGGTCGGAGGTCAGGCTCAGTACGTGATGGTGCCCTACGCTGACTGGAACCTTCTCAAGTTCCCCGACAAGGACCAGGCGATGGAGAAGATCCTGGACCTCACGATGCTCTCAGACATATTTCCTACGGGCTATCACGGTGCCTACACGGCTGGTGTCACGACCGGTTCGACCGTCTACGTAGCAGGTGCTGGTCCGGTAGGCCTTGCCTGTGCGTACTCGGCACTGCTTTTGGGGGCCGCGGTCGTGATTGTGGGCGACATGAACCCTGACCGTCTCGCCCAGGCGCGCAGCTTTGGGTGCGAAACGGTCGATCTGCGCACAGATGCCCCCCTCACGGACATGATCGCCGAGATCATCGGTGAGCCGCAAGTGGACGCAGCAGTGGACTGTGTTGGCTTCGAGGCCAGGGGGCACGGAGCAGGCGCTGGCGAGGCGCCAGCGACAGTCCTGAACGACATCATGACCGTCACTTCTCCCGGGGGAAGCCTTGGGATCCCCGGCCTGTACGTGACTGGTGACCCCGGTGGGATAGACGAGGAAGCGAAGATTGGCTCTTTGCGGGTACGTCTTGGTCTTGGTTGGGCCAAGTCTCTCGCGTTCACCACGGGCCAGTGCCCGGTGATGAAATACCACCGTGGGCTCATGATGTCGATCCTCCACGATCGAGCCCACATCGCCAAGGCCGTGAACGCAACGGTCATCCCTCTCGATGACGCGCCAAAGGGATACGCTGATTTCGACAAGGGCGTGGCGAAAAAGTTCGTGCTCGACCCCAACGGCTACCTTGCAGGCCTGATCAGTCACTGAGGGCTCTGTCTCACCGATCTACCGCGAAAATCCGCATCGCCTCTTCGTACTCCAATTGACGTGGAGGCGATGCGGTAGCGCTGATGCATCACAAACTCGATCTCGTGGGTCTAGAAAGGAAATTAGGAAGTGGCCAGATTCAAGTATCGGGATTGGAGGACTCGTTGCCAGAGCCGATGATGATGCAGTCTAAGGTGTTGCATTCCTATGTTCCCTGGTCAGATGAGCTTGCTGGCAGCGTAATCAAGGGGAAGGTCACCGAGCGTGGAGCATTGCTCCCGATTCTTCACGGTCTGTCCGCCACCTTCGGCTATATCGATCCCCGAGCGATTCCCCTCGTCGCCGAAGCGCTGAACCTTTCCGAGGCCGAGGTATTCGGAGTGATCACCTTTTACAAGGATTTCCGATCCGAGCCACCTGGTGCCTCAGTGATCCGGCTCTGCCAGGCCGAGGCATGTCAGTCGATGGGCGCCGATCGAGTCGCCCAGCATGCAAAAAAGCGGCTGGGGATCGGCTTTGGCGAAACGACCCCCGACCACGCGGTCACTCTAGAAGAGGTTTTCTGCCTGGGAAACTGTGCGCTCTCACCGGCGGCCATGATCGATGGTCGGCTGGTCGGGCGAGTGGATGAGGAACGTTTCGACAAGCTCCTCGGCGAGATAGTTACAAGATTCGCGGGCGTCACTACATGACAGGACCCGTCACCGTCTACGTACCTCGCGACGCGGCTGCTCGTTCAGTCGGCGCCGACGAGGTCGCAGAAGCGATCACCCGGCAGGATGCCACTGACGGGCGGCGTATCCATCTCGTCCGCAACGGGTCGCGGGGGTTGCTCTGGCTTGAGCCGCTGATCGAGGTCGCTCTGCCATCGGGCCGTGTCGCCTACGGACCAGTCGAGCCGGAGGATGTCCCCGGGCTTTTTGGCAGCGGTTTCCTGGAGGGGGGTGATCACGAGCTGTTTTTAGGCCCGACTGAGGAGATCGAGTTTCTGAAACGTCAGCAACGCCTGACCTTCTCACGTGTCGGAGTGATCGACCCGTTGTCGGCCGAGGAGTACGAGGCAAGCGGTGGCCTCGCCGGGCTACGTCAAGCGCTCCAGATGACGCCTGATGACATCGTCGCCGAAGTCTCTGCCTCAGGCCTTCGGGGCCGAGGCGGTGCGGGGTTTCCCGTCGGCATCAAGTGGAAGACCGTCCTCAACACGCCATCAGAGCTGAAATTTGTCTGCTGCAACGCTGACGAAGGCGACAGCGGAACATTCGCCGATCGCATGCTCATGGAAGGGGACCCGTTCCTACTTATCGAAGGCATGGTGATTGCTGGCTTGGCAGTCGGTGCTACGGAGGGCTACGTCTACATCCGCTCGGAGTATCCCGACGCAGCTTCAATCATGACCGCCGCCATTGAGATCGCCGAGCGGCACGGCTGGCTTGGCAATTCGGTGTTGGACAGTAGCCATCGGTTCGATCTACACGTACGTATTGGTGCTGGTGCCTACATCTGCGGCGAAGAAACGGCCATGCTCGAAAGTCTCGAAGGTCGCCGTGGTGTCGTCCGCTCCAAACCGCCACTCCCTGCCATCAAAGGTCTCCTCGGCCGACCGACAGTCGTGAATAACGTGCTCTCGTTGGCAGCCGTTCCCACCATCCTCAGCGCTGGTGCTACTGCTTACCACGAGCTTGGGATCGACCGTTCTCGCGGCACACAAGTGTTCCAACTCGCCGGCAACATCAGACACGGCGGCATTGTCGAGGTACCGTTCGGAATTACCCTGAGCGAACTCGTCGAAGGCTTCGGGGGTGGCACGGCAAGTGGGCGGCCCATTCACGCAGTCCAAGTCGGGGGGCCACTCGGTGCCTACCTTCCGGCCGACCGTTTGGACCTCCCAATGGACTACGAAGCATTCGCCGCACTCGGGGCCATGGTAGGACACGGCGGCATCGTGGTCTTCGACGACACCGTCGACATGGCGCACCAGGCGCGCTTTGCCATGGAGTTTTGTGCAAAAGAGTCCTGTGGCAAGTGCACCCCGTGCCGGGTAGGAGCAGTGCGGGGTGTCGAGGTGATCGACAAAATCATTGGAGGCATCGAGCCAGTGGCCAACATCGCTCTGCTCGAGGATCTGTGCCAGACCATGACCGACGCTTCGCTGTGTGCCATGGGTGGGCTCACCCCCTCGCCAGTCCGGAGCGTCCTGGAGCACTTTCCGGACGCGCTGTATCACAAAAGTCAGGTCAAGAGATGAAGACCGCGCTCGCGCGTGTGGTGTAGCTGTAACGCAAGGAGACGAGTGATGACCCTTTTAATAGAACACGATCTTGGTACACCGGCCATGCCCGGGACTCCGGTGGTTGAACTTGAAGTTGACGGTCAACGAGTCGTGGTGCCCGAGGGAACTTCGGTGATGCGCGCCGCTGCTCTTGCAGGTATCGACGTGCCAAAGTTGTGTGCGACCGAAAGCCTCGATCCCTTCGGGTCGTGCCGGCTCTGTCTAGTAGAGATCAAGGGTCGACGGGGCACACCCGCTTCGTGTACGACGCCGGTAGAGCCCGGCATGGTGGTCGCGACTCAAACTCCGCGCCTCGAAACGCTCCGCCGCGGCGTGATGGAGCTCTACATCTCCGACCACCCGCTCGACTGTCTCACCTGCGCAGCCAACGGCGACTGCGAACTACAAGACATGGCGGGTGCAGTTGGTCTTCGTAACGTGCGATATGGCTTTGCAGGTGAAAATCACCTCAATCAGCCAAAGGACGAGAGTAACCCTTATTTTACTTTTGATGGCTCCAAGTGCATCGTGTGTTCACGCTGCGTGCGAGCATGTGAGGAGATTCAAGGTACTTTCGCGCTCACAATTGCTGGACGCGGTTTCGCTTCGGTGGTGGCACCGGGTCCGGGAGGTAGTTTCTTGGGTTCGGAGTGCGTCTCGTGCGGAGCCTGCGTCCAAGCCTGCCCGACGGCCGCCCTTGAGGAGAAGTCAGTCATTAAGCTCGGTGTTCCCAAACGAACTGTGCTCACTACGTGTGCTTATTGCGGGGTCGGCTGCACGTTCAAGGCTGAGTTGCGCGGCGACGAGGTCGTCCGGATGGTTCCTTACAAATATGGCGGCGCGAATGAAGGTCACTCTTGCGTGAAAGGTCGCTTTGCCTGGGGGTATGCCACCCACAAGGAACGGGTGCTATCGCCCATGGTGCGCGAATCGATCACTGACCAGTGGCAGGAAGTGAGCTGGGACGAGGCGATTGCCCATACCGCTGCGCGCTACCGGTCCATCCAGGAGCGCTATGGCACCGACGCCATCGGCGCGATCACCTCATCACGCTGCACTAATGAAGAGGTTTTCGTTGTCCAGAAGATGGTTCGGGCTGCCTTTGGCAACAATAACGTAGATACCTGCGCCCGCGTCTGCCATTCCCCAACCGGCTTCGGCCTGAGCCTGACCTTTGGCACCTCGGCAGGCACCCAGGACTTCCGTTCGGTCGAACGATCGGATGTAATCCTGTTGATCGGCGCCAATCCGACCGATGCACACCCGGTATTTGCCTCGCGCTTGAAGCGTCGTCTCCGTGAAGGGGCAAAGCTCATTGTTTTGGACCCGCGCCGGATCAGTCTCGTCCGTACCCCCCATGTGGAGGCCAGCCATTACCTCCAGCTTCGTCCCGGCACCAATGTTGCCATTATCAATGCCTTGGCCCACGTGGTGGTCACTGAGGGCTTGGTTGACACCAGGTTCGTCGCCGAGCGGTGTGAGAACTTTGAGCGTTGGGCGGCTTTCATTTCCTCACCCGAGTACAGCCCCGAGGCAACCGAGGACATTACTGGGGTCCCTGCTGCTGAAGTGCGCGCTGCCGCCCGGCTCTATGCCTCGGCGAGCGCGGCATCGATCTACTACGGCCTCGGAGTCACCGAGCACAGCCAGGGCTCGACCATGGTGATGGGAATGGCGAACCTGGCCATGGCTACAGGAAATATTGGCCGCGAAGGCGTTGGCGTGAACCCGTTGCGCGGTCAGAACAACGTGCAGGGGTCGTGCGACATGGGATCGTTCCCTCACGAATTCCCCGGCTACCGTCACGTCTCGGGAGATGTCGTCCGACACCAATTCGAGGAGGCATGGGGACGCGAACTCAGCGCGGAACCTGGGCTTCGTATCCCGAACATGCTCGACGGAGCGGTCGAGGGCACCTTCAAGGCGCTGTTCATCCAAGGTGAGGACATCGCCCAATCCGATCCAAATACCACACACGTAAAGGACGCACTCGCCTCCCTAGAGTTTTGTGTAATCCAGGATCTGTTCTTGAACGAGTCGGCAGCGTTCGCCCACGTGTTCCTTCCGGGAACTTCCTTCCTCGAAAAGGATGGGACCTTCACCAATGCCGAGCGGAGAATCAACCGAGTCCGTCCGGTTATGGCTCCCAAGAACGGCAAACAGGAGTGGCAGGTCATCTGTGAATTGGCAACGGCCATGGGCTATCCCATGCACTACGACGACGCTAGCCAGATCATGGACGAGATCGCCAGAACCACACCGACCTTCGCCGGGGTCTCGTTCAAGCTGCTCGATGAGGTCGGTAGCGTGCAGTGGCCGTGCAACGAGAACGCTCCTCTCGGCACGCCAATCATGCACATTGATCGATTCGTGCGCGGCAAGGGCCGTTTCATCGAGACCCCGTTCGTCCCGACCGAGGAGCGCACCACTCGGCGATTTCCCCTTGTGCTCACGACAGGTCGGATCCTGACCCAGTACAACGTTGGAGCCCAAACGAGAAAGACCGAGAATATCACATGGCATCCTGAAGATGTCCTTGAAATCAATCGATATGATGCTGAGGAGCGAGGGGTGGTCGACGGTGGATGGGTCACGCTCACCAGCCGCGCAGGCGAGACCGTGCTCAAGGCCCAGATCAGCGACCGGGTACCGCCAGGTATTGTCTACACTACGTTCCACCATCCGGTGAGCGGGACGAATGTCGTGACGACCGAACACTCGGACTGGGCCACCAATTGTCCTGAATACAAGGTCACCGCCGTGCAGGTGCGGGCTCGCTCGCGCGCCCCGCTTGTCACTGAGAAGTTCAACATTCCCGCCCTCGGCGCTGATGGCAGCGTCCCGGCGTTTCGCCGAGGCGACCGAGCCGTGACACGGGGCGACCTTATCCGCATGTCCAACCAGATTGCCGCCAACTTTGCTCACCACCCGCCCGAGCAGGCTGCCGCCGAGGTGGCGAACCACATCAAAATGTTTTGGTCGCCTAGGATGCGTGCCGAGCTCCTTGGCGATTCGGATCTGAGTGCATTCAACCCTCTGGTCGTCGAGGCCATACGGCTGCTAAGCAGTGCTGACCTGACCGCTGCCGATGGAACCTCCCGACTGGTTCAACGCCCGGTCGGTCGTGTTGCACATAAAGCATCGCCAACACGTTCGGCACCCGCATAGACCACAAAGGATGGACCTCGCAAGAAACCGACCAGGGTCATCCCCGCTTCGACGGCAAGGTCCACCGCCAACGAGGAAGGGGCGGACACAGCACTAAGTACTGGTATGCCAGCCATGAGCGCTTTCTGGACGAGTTCGAACGAGGTCCGGCCCGACACCATGAGGATGGTCCCTCGCAAGGGGAGCCGCCGCTCACGGAACGCCCATCCGATCACCTTGTCAACCGCGTTATGCCGACCAACATCTTCTCGACAGACCAGCAACTCACCGGTCAACCCGTCAAACAGCGCGGCACCGTGGAGGCCGCCCGTCTTGTCGAATACTTGCTGAGCAGAACGCAATCGGTCGGACAGCGTCACCAACCTTGCGGGGTCGACAACCAGTGAGTCATGACGGACCTCGTAGGGAGAGCGGCTCACGATGGCGTCAATGCTGCTCTTGCCACAAAGCCCGCAGGAACTGGTGGTAGTCCATGAGCGCCGTGCCGCTTCGGGTACCTCTACGCCTTTTGCCAAGACTAAATCTAGAACGTTGTACCGGTTGACGCCATCAGCACCAACTCCTGCGCAATAGCGCATGGAGATCAATTGCTCAAAGTGGGTGACGACTCCTTCGCTGACCAGAAAGCCTGCTGCGAGGTCAAAGTCGTCACCCGGAGTCCGCATGGTAACTGCCATCGGGCGACCGTTGAATCGCAATTCGAGAGGCTCTTCGATGGCCAACATGTCAGGCCGTCTAAGGGCAGCCTGACCCAAGGTCATTTTCGTGACAGAGCGCCCGGCGCTTACTCCTCGCATGCAGTCACCCTCGGTGCTGACTTTTCAACATTTCTAGTCCCAAGAGTGGATCATTGGGCAACCTTTCAGTTCGAACCCCATCTGCATTCCGCTACACCATCAATGTGTTACTTATGTCACATAAATAAATACTCATTTCAATAGATATTAATAATTATAACTAGAATTGGCTAAATTGTCAAGATGCACCACAGGTGCGAGCCGTCAAGGCTCTAGCTTGGATCGTGGGCATGTTCGCCTCCTCAGCCAGCCGAAACCCCAGGTCGGTCGAGTTCGCAGTGATGTTCCCAGGTCGTGTTACTTGGGCCGTTGAATCTAGACAGTGTAGGTCGACTAAGTGTGAGGCATGTTGTAAGCGTATGGGCATCGTCCAGTCGATGGGCGCAGAGTCGGGGTTCTTACGATATGATCTAGTGTGATGAAGGAAAATTGTTATTCTTCCTTAAAAGGAGAACTGATAAATGAGCTCCACTTGATCACAAAATAGAAGCAAGGTTGGTAATTTTGAGTGGATTTTATGGTTTAATATCGAGTAATTTGAAGTTCTATTGATTACATATTATTATTTATTATTATCCAAAGAGTTCGGAAAGTTTCGGCAGGGTCAATAAGCAGCGTAGATCGCTATCGGCTCTACAGAAAGAAACTTAATTTTTTTTCTGTGGTGATTGTGGAGGAGCGCGGAGATGAAGGTGGTAGTCATAGGAGCCGGTGCGACCGGGCTCGGTGTTGCTTGGGATCTCACGCTGCGCGGTATTGAGGTAGTGATTGTTGAGGCGAACGAGATTGGATTGGGCACCTCTGGCCGATTTCACGGACTTCTGCATAGCGGTGGGCGCTATCTTGTGACCGATCCGAAAGCCGCGAAGGATTGTTATCTCGAGAACCAACTTCTGCGCAAGCTCGCACCCAGTGCGGTCGTTCCAACTGGGGGTTATTTCGTTAAGAAGTTTGGCGACGAGGATAGTTTTGAGCAGCGTTGGTTGGATCAAGCTTCTGAGCTCGAGGTGCCGGCGCGTCCCGTGGATGTGAAGGAGCTACGACAAGAGCTTCCAATGTTGGCAAAGGACATCGAGCGAGCCTACTGGGTGCCCGATGGCGTGCTCGAAGGCTTCAAGATGCTCAGGATGCTGGTGGATGCCCTGCAGTCGAGAGGAGCAAGCCTTCTTGATCATACTCGAGCCATTGGTCTGCGTATGGCTGGCGATCGGGTGACTGGCGTCAAGGTAGAAGGTCGCGGTGGGACCCGAGTGCTCGATTGTGATGCTGTGGTCAATGCCTCCGGCCCATGGGCAGGTGTAGTTGCACGTGATTGGGGACTCGATATCAAGGTCCAACCCTCGCATGGGCTGATGTTGATCTTTGCGAACCGTCGAGTTGACGTGGTAGTCAACCGGTTGAAGTCTCCGAGTGACGGTGACATCTTCGTACCACACCAGGAGGTAGTGATTCTCGGTACTACTGATGTCGCCCAACCCGAACCGGAGGCTCCTGAGCCCAATCGGAGCGAGGCGATTCGCCTGATGAAACTCGGTCGTGAGCTAATTCCTGATCTCGAACATTGGAGGGTGTTGCGTGGTTTTACCGGTGTTCGCCCGCTGTACGAGCCGTCGGGACTTACCGGGGATTCCCGAGCCGTCTCTCGGGATTTTGCGGTTCTCGCTCATGGGGATACCGATGGACTGGTGGGTGCCTTCTCGGTGCTGGGTGGCAAGTGGACAACGTTCCGGTTGATGGGAGAAACGCTGGGCAACCAGCTGGTCAAGACTATGAAGCTGGATGCTCCTTCGCACAGTCGCTCGATTCCAATCGATGGGAAACGAGCGCCGGTTGGCCATCGTCGCGATCAGAAAGCAGGAGGAGGTGCACTCCTTTGTGAGTGCGAACACGTTTACGAGTCGGATTTAGGGTCAGCCGCAAACTCCCAAACTCAGGAACGCTTTGCTACTTGGTTCTCAATGGGGCCCTGTCAGGGCACCTTCTGTGCTCATCGAGTGTTAGGTCGACGCTCTCCAACCGGTTTTGCCGAGGAACTCTTGGCACTGCGAAAAGAACGTGAGCATGGTCTTGGTGTCGTCGGTTGGGGTACGAGTGCCCGGCTGATCGCGTTGGAGCAGGCTACCGCCGCCCAGGCACTTGGAGAGGAGCTTCAATGACGATGAACGCAGTCGTCATTGGATGCGGTCCTGCTGGTCTTCTTGGCGCTAGCTTGCTGCGCCGACGAGGCTTTGAAGTTACTGTCATTGCTGATGGACAAGGGACGCTAGCGATGTGGTCGGGCGATTTCAGCTTTATAAGAACCCAAGGTGCTTTCAACGAGTTCCCGATCCAACGTTCCTTGACAGAGTGGCTTGCCGCCTTTGACGAAGTAGCGGAGTTGTTTTCTTCCTTTGGCGTTGCTCTTCAACGCTTTGACGGGAAGGCGATTGCACATACTGTAACGGCAACAGGCAATCTTCGCCCAACGTTTCTGGTACCAAGCTGGCAGTATGCGAGCCTCGAGCCTGAGGATCTGATCATTGTCGGGGTAGATGGGCTTGCTGATTCGATCGTTGAGGCTCAAGCTGCCAACTACCGAGGCAAAACCGGTTGCCGTGCTATCGAGGTCCGGCTTCCTCGGCCACCAGGGTGGGATCAAAGCTGGGGCGCGCTTCGATTCGCAAGCTATCTCGATAGCGACGCTGGTGGTGCGTGGCTGTGTCAAGAGCTGATCGCAAGCCTGCGTTCTTGCCCTCCTGACCTCGAAGTAGTTTTGCCACAGATCGTGGGGCTCGAGCGGACGACCCACCTGCTCGACCGTCTGGTTGAGGAGGGGCAGCGCCGGATGAGAGAGTTTTCGCTCTTGTCACCGAGCGTGGGCGGTGTGCGGATTCTGGATCGTTGGAAACAGTGGCTGCGGCGCCAAGGAGTGCATTTCATCAGTGGTCACGTAGTTAAGATCGCTCCAACTGCGACGGTGACGACTGCCGATGGGAGGAGCTTTGCCGGCGACTACGTGCTGCTTGCAACCGGCGGAGTTCTTGGCGGTGGGTTCCGTGTGACCGTCGACGGATTGATCATCGACGAGCTCGTCAACCGGGAGGTCGGCCGGATGGACAGCGTCGAGGATCTCGATCGGGTCGGGCACGACAAGATCGACTGTCTTGGCAGCGGTCGTGTGCTTGCGATTGGGCGAGCGCTTGGAGGCTGGAACCCAAATCGGGACCATAATGGTGGAGCCATGGTGGTGGGATCGGTGCGGATGGCCCTTGGAATGATTGAGGAGAATGCACATGGAGCGCTTTGATTTTGAGGATGCCTGCATCAAGTGTGGGATTTGTGTTTCGGCCTGTCCGGTCTACCGAGTCGATCAGCAATTCCCTGGTCCAAAAGCGCTTGGCCCCGACTGGTATCGACGTTTTCAGGCTGGGGACGATGAGACGATGACCCACGTCAGCGACTGTACGTTCTGTCAGCTGTGCGAGGACGCCTGCCCCGTCGCGGTGCCAATCGCACATTTGATCGCCGAGCACAAGCAGCATGCCCCAAAATCGGCGCGACTGATGCTGAGAGATTACCTGCTGACCCATCCTCAGTGGTTGGCGATGGCACCTGGACTTGTCAAGTTGCCGAAGTCAGCTGGCGCTCTTTTAGGTGTGAGCGTCACCACACAATGGCCTTCTCCGTCGCCTGTCAAGCGGTCCTATCGGCGACACGGAGCTCGATTGGACAAGGACAGACCAGCGGTCGGAGTCTTCGTCGATTGTTTCACGCGTGGCTTTGATTCAGAGACGCTGATGGGTGCGATAGCGGTGCTCGAGCGGTTGGGCTCGGCACCAGTTGTCTTACCGGCAGCGAGCCATTGTTGCGGGGCGGCGGCATATGCTTCAGGCCTGCTCAGAGAGGCCGAACGCACAGCCGACGTAACCCATCGGGCGCTGCAGCGTGCAGCTAGACACATTGAGGCAATCGTGACCTTGAACGCAACCTGCGACGATACGTTGCGCATCGAGTGGCCTCGCTATTTCGGGTTGGAGCTATCGGTTCCTATCGTTCCCTTTGTCGAGTTCGTCCTCGACCACGCCAGTCCCGGACTCTTTTCCCAGTTGCGCGCCAATCATCAAGACGAGGTAATTTACAGCCATGCTACCTGTCGTTCAAAGGTCGCGCGTGGGGAAGGTTCGCTGGTGGCGCTGATCGAACAGGCGAGC
The DNA here is from genome assembly GCA_022690815.1 of Ferrimicrobium sp. NCBI lineage: Bacteria > Bacillati > Actinomycetota > Acidimicrobiia > Acidimicrobiales > Acidimicrobiaceae > Ferrimicrobium > Ferrimicrobium sp. Next base: position 10,349 of record JALCZJ010000033.1, on the reverse strand, counting down.
GAGCAGATGCCTCGTATTCTCGAGATTGACTGTTGTGGGGCGGCGGGGTCCTATGCGTTTAAGTCAGAGCATGATGGTGTCGCTAAGGCGCTGGGGACACGGGCCAATGAGATGATTGATGGACCGGGCATCATTTTGACCGATAGTGGTACCTGTGCGATTCACTTGGAAGAGCTCACTGGTCATCGTACCATCCATCCTGCACGCTGGATGGCAACCCAGCTTGGTCACGCGCCAGCATATCGATGAACGTTTGGCCTAGGCCTAGAAACACCGACTAACGCCTGGAATTGGCCCCAAAAACTGAGGAAAGTATGACCGGAGCTGGTAACATAGAGGTAGAGAAATCCTAAACGATCAAGGAAGGAAGGCACTTTCTTTTTAGGTACATTTAACTTGGTCAGAAGCTACCGAGGTTGCTTTTCACGATGGGAATCTCGTTACTAGTCTAGGTCTCTCTTTGTCTTTACGCTTGCGTCCAAAGTAGGTATCATGCCATCATTCTTAATGGGTAGCTGTTACTCGCTGAGTCGCTGGAGCGAATCCAGCCAGTACTTCAATGACCCTCATGCATGTGGAGCTCACCGCTAGCTGTTATGTCAACTGCGTGAGGAGGTTGTGAGTCGGGCATCGTGAAGGAGCTTGTCTTTCGGGCGCCAGTGTCGTCTTTGCTTGGAAGGTTGTTGAGTTTCTTTACTTTTGGTTAGATTCGTCAATGAGATGCGGTGATCGAGGAACAGCTTGGACTCGTGCATGGGCACTGATCCTTGCCTTGGGAGACCATTCCTTAGTCAGGGAGATGATGCTCGCCTTTCCGTCCACCGCTCGCCGTAGAGAGCCGCGAGCTTTAGGGCGGGCGCCGTGGTCGGGTCGAAAAGGGTGGTGATGAGCCGGATCGGGCCCTTGTCTTCTGCGCGTGAGGGGTGGCTGAGGGTGAACTCGACCACCCGGACGCTGATCGGCGTTCCAGGATTGCCCCGAGGTGGCTCAGGCTCGGAGAGGTAGGAGCCGTCGGCGAGCGCTGTCACAACCGGCAACACCACGTTCGACTTCGTCCGCCAGCACAGCTCGCAGTTGGTCGCTGCCGCTTGTTGCCACAGCTCGTAGCCGGGAAAGCCCCGGTCGACGAGGAGGAGCATCTCCTCGGTGAGTAGCCCGAACAGTCCACGAGCGAGTGTCTTCTCACCGGTCGTGCACGGCCCGATCTCTGCGCCGATGATCGCGTGCGTACCGCACTCTGCGAGTGCGATCACGCGTGCCTGAGGGAATGCGCCCTTGGCCTCACCGCGCTCAGATCCGGGTCGGCCGAAGTGTTCTTCGTTCGCTGCGGTGTCGGGCAGGGCGAACACCGTCGCGTCGATCGCCACGAGACGGTGCCCACGCCACCACGAGCCAAGAGCGCCCACGGTGCTGACCGGTCCGTGGCATGGGCCGACTCTACACGGCTGACTCCTAACTAAGTGGTATTGCAACTAGGAGAGCCAAGAGCGACCACAATCACTAGCGGTTCCCTGCCAGAGAAATACTCATGTCTGTGCATCAGACTACTAACTCGAAGGAAAGTCTTGACATCGATTCTATTTACTCATATTATGTAAGAAAAGCGTAACTGGAGTTAGTTGATCCACAGAGATTTGTCAAGGGGTGGTGACGCGTTGATTTTCTTAGTCGTCAGCTCTTATGTCATTTGACTGGGTCAACAAGAGGAGTAAAGAGGACATAAAAGAGGGAAGTGAAATGACGACAACGGTGCGTTACGGTAAAACCGGGTGGCGTGCAACAACCTGGGGTGAGTTGCTCTCAGAGTATCTGGGGACGTTGGTGTTGTTGGCCTTTGGGACGGGGTCGGTGGCGGTTGCTGTCGTTGGTTTGACGATGTCCGGCCGAACCGTGGTTATCTTTCAAGGGGCTGGCGGCTGGATGCTGATTGCCTGGGGTTGGGCAATGGGAGTGGTGTTCGGGATATACGTGGCAGGGGGTATTTCTGGAGCTCATATAAATCCGGCTGTTACATTGGCTCAAGCGATTGCAGGGAATCTTCCATGGAAGAAGGTGATTCCCTATTGGATTGCTCAGGTATTGGGTGCCTTTAGTGGAGCGCTTATTGTATATGCAGACTATTATAAGGCGATCGACCAGTACAACTTGGTGCATCATGTGACACGCAGCTCTAGCGGTGGACTCACAACGTTCTCAATTTTTGCAACATTCCCAGCTTCGTATTTTCATGGGAGTTGGGTTGGTCCTTTCGTTGACCAGATTATCGGTACTGCATTTCTGTTGTTGTTTATTTTCGCGATTAATGATGCTAGAAATATGACTGCGGTTGCGAATTTAGCCCCCTTTATTGTTGGACTTGCAGTGCTAGCTATTGGGGTTTCATTTGGTACCGATGCAGGCTATGCCATCAATCCGGCACGTGACTTCGGTCCGCGTCTCATGGCCTGGTTTTTTGGCTGGGGCAAGAATGCATTTCCAGGCCCAGGGGAGGGTGGGTATTGGTGGATCCCAATAGTCGGTCCCCTTATTGGAGCAGCCATCGCAGTTGGAATCTACAAGATGTTTATTGGATTGACGCTCGAGTATCGGGCAAAGCACCCGGCCGAGACGGCACAACAAGTGGCCCTGGATAGTCAAGTGGCCGAAGAAGGGATGGTTATAAGTGACTAAATACATACTTGCCCTTGATCAAGGAACGACGTCGTCACGAGCAATTTTGTTTGACGAGGCCGGGTTGCCTGTTGCTGTCGGACAGCAGGAGTTTCGACAAATCTATCCTCAGCCTGGTTGGGTCGAGCATGATCCAGAGGAAATATGGCAGAGTCAATGGCAAGCGATTCAGAACTGTGTCAAGAGAGCAGGTATCGATGTCCGAGACATCGCTGGCGTTGGGATCACCAACCAACGAGAGACGACGGTGGTCTGGAATCGGCACACTGGGCAGGCGGTTTATAACGCGATCGTGTGGCAGTGTAGGCGTACCGCGGGGATGTGTGACCGGCTTCGCGAAGCCGGTCACACGGATAGGGTTCGCTCCAAGACAGGGTTAGTGATCGATGCTTACTTCTCGGGAACTAAGGTTGCCTGGATTTTGGATAATGTTCCTGGTGCTCGTGAGCAAGCTGAGCGTGGGGAGCTTGTTTTTGGCACGATCGACTCGTGGTTGATCAGCAAGTTGACTCACAATAAGCTCCATGTCACCGACTACTCGAACGCCTCGAGGACCATGATCTACAACATCCATGATCTTTCGTGGGATGACGAGTTGTTGGGTCTGTTGAACATTCCACGTTCAATGTGCCCCACCGTCGTGGACTCCTCTGGTGTCCTTGGTGAGGTCGATGCGAGTTGGCTCGGACGTGCAATCCCGATAGCTGGAATCGCCGGCGATCAGCAGGCTGCGCTTTTTGGCCAGGGTTGTTATACGCCAGGATCGGCTAAGAACACTTATGGTACGGGCTCATTTCTGCTGATGAATACGGGCAACGAGGCGGTGGCCTCCAAGAATGGGCTAGTCACGACGCTCGCCTGGGGGATCAATCACAAGGTGACCTACGCCCTCGAGGGTTCGATCTTCATCACCGGTGCGGTGGTCCAGTGGCTCCGCGATGAGCTCGGACTGATCACCAAGGCAGAGGAGACTGAAGCTTTGGCGCTGTCGGTGCCCGATACTGGTGGGGTCTATCTTGTTCCGGCCTTTGTCGGGCTTGGAGCTCCGTGGTGGGACAGTTATGCGCGAGGAACCATCGTGGGGTTGACCAGAGGGTCGAATCGAGCTCACATCGCGAGGGCGGCTTTGGAGTCGATCGCGTATCAGTCGCGAGATGTCCTCGAAGCGATGCGTTCGGACTCAGGACAGGCCGTCGACGTGCTGCGCGTCGACGGGGGAGCCATCAACAACAGCTTCTTGGCCCAGTTTCAAGCTGACATCATCGGTATCAGGGTCGAACGGCCCAAGGTGACCGAGACGACGGCGATGGGTGCCGCCTTCTTGGCCGGCCTTGCCGTCGGGATCTGGGATGGTTTTGAGCCCCTCAGCCAAGTTTGGCAACGCGATGCCCTTTTTTATCCATCGATGAGTGCCTCTCGGCGTGACGAGTTGGTCGAAGGATGGAAACGGGCGGTTGAACGTGCGAAGAATTGGATTCAACTGTGAGGAGGACATTTGAATTGGGAATGTGGTCAGGACCATAAAGAGGATTATGGAATCTTTAGCTGTTAGGCCACTCCTAGGCTCAGGTCAGGGCGGGAGATTGTGATTACAGTTTCTTTCGTTTAGTCGTTCGTTGCGATATGTTGGTGGATTACAACAAGAGAGTTGTCAGGGGGTGGTTGGGAATTGTGGTGTAGGTGGGTGACGATCGGGAGTGAGAGGAATTATCGTGTAGTACGTGGGGAGGGGGGTAGTCATGGAAGTTTTGTTGGAGCTTTGTTGTTCAGGTCAGTGGTTTGTGGTAGTCAGGCGAAGAGGTTTGGCTTTTACGTGAAGCATAAAGAAATCTAGTTGACTCGAAGGGTACTAATTCTGTCAGGCTGCACAACGAGCCCAAGTTTATTGATTACGTCTTGAAGGGCGAGTGTTGTCGCAATGGCACTGGTAGTGTGTTTATGGATTCTCAAAGTGTTTTGCAAAACGTCTTGGTGGAGAGCCTCAAGGCTCAGATGCGCGAAGGGCACCCAAATACTGGCGCTGAGTGTCGCTACAACTAGCGCTAGGCCGCTGCTGTTGAGCAAAGGTTTTCAACAAAAAGGTGAGAGATTAAGATGTCGAAGATTGCATGGCCAATCGGATCGTATTGCTGTTGAGAAGATATCAGATGTTTCGTTATCGTTATATTACTGACACAGAGTGGCGGATGGTTGCAGGGAGATTATTTAGTCAGTAATGGATTGCAGTCTAGGTTGGGGTGCTATGTCCGATGTTCGGAATTTCAGAAGTTCTGCCAGCTTGTTGAAGGAGGCAAGATCTACTCAAAACATCTTATCTTTGCGTCCCGTTACTCTGTTCGCAGGCAATCAACAGAGGCGACGGGTTTACTAAAGCCGTAGGTTACATTCGAGGTTATTGGTTCAGATGTTGCGGGGGTTTCGGTTGGCGGAGTCTCTGGTCATCCAGCAGACCATCATGAGGCGGTTGACTTTCGGCTCAGACGGAACTAAAATGAATATGTGAGGTTAATATGAAAAAGTTGATCAACAGTGTCGAAAATGTGGTGCGCGATGAATTGGCCGGTTTAGGCGCTGCTCACGCGGACTTGTTGAAAGTTGTAATTGATCCAACTTATGTGGTGCGCGTTGATGCTCCAGTGAATGGTAAGGTAGGTATCGTATCCGGAGGTGGATCAGGTCACGAGCCCATGCATACGGGGTTTGTCGGCATGGGGATGCTAGACGCGGCCTGTCCGGGAGAGGTGTTTACTTCGCCAACGCCTGATCAGGTAACGGCGGCCACCAAAGCGGTGAATGGCGGTGCCGGTGTACTCCACATAGTGAAGAACTACACGGGTGACGTCATGAACTTTGAGATGGCTGCCGAATTGGCTGCCGCTGAGGGCATCGCCGTGGAGGCGGTGGTCATCGACGACGACGTGGCAGTTACCGACAGCCTTTATACGGCGGGGCGTCGAGGTGTAGGTGCAACGGTGCTAGCGGAGAAGATTTGTGGCGCCGCAGCGCAGCAAGGGCGGTCGCTAACGGAGGTGGCCGCTCTTTGTCGTAAGGTCAACTCCCAAGCGCGCAGCATGGGGATGGCTCTCACATCCTGTACCGTGCCAGCGGCGGGAAAGCTGACCTTCGAGCTTGGAGAGCAGGAGATGGAGATCGGCATCGGGATCCACGGCGAGCCGGGGCGTCAGCGGCTGCCCCTCGCGTCAGCACATGAGGTCGTGGCAATGCTTGCGGAGCCGATAGTTGAGGATCTGCCATTTCGAGCCGGTGACACTGTTCTTGCGTTTGTCAATTCCATGGGTGGAACTCCACTGATGGAGCTATATATCGTTTACGACGAGCTGCGGCGTTGGCTTGGCGATCGGCAGATCAATATTGTCCGGAGTCTTGTAGGGCCATATATGACTTCTCTGGAAATGCAAGGTTGCTCGATCACGTTGCTACGTCTTGACGACGAGCTGATAGAGCTCTGGGACGCTCCCGTACACACGCCGGGGATGCGTTGGGGTGCTTAGATGGAGGTAACTTTTTCGCAAGTGGTGGCGTGGATTCAGGAGTTTGGTGTCCTGATTGGGAAAAACAAGGAATATTTGACGGATTTAGACTCTGCCATAGGTGATGCGGACCACGGCATCAACATGGACCGAGGGATGCGGTCGGTGATCGAAAAGATTGGCGAGAGTGTTGGTGGCGATGGCGAGGTGGCGACGCTGCTCAAGACCGTGGCGATGACGTTGATTTCCACCGTTGGTGGGGCGGCGGGTCCGCTATATGGAACGTTGTTCTTGGCTATGGCAAAGGCAACTTCAGGGCACGAGCACGTGGACCAAAGGGATTGGGCAGCTGCTCTTCAGGCAGGCGTCGATGCAGTTAAGGCTAGGGGCAGGGCAGAACGCGGGGACAAGACGATGGTTGACACGCTTGAACCCGCGGTAGCGGCGCTCGTAGGCGCGCTTAACGACGGAGCGTCATCAGCAGACGCGTGGCGGGCCGCGGAGTCGGCCGCAGAGAAGGGTATGGCAGCGACGGTTCCGCTGGTAGCTCACAGAGGCCGCGCCAGCTACTTGGGCGAGCGCAGCGTTGGTCATCAGGATCCGGGAGCCACATCAGCGTGGCTTTTAATAAAGGCGGCAGCCGGGGCGTTCGGCAGCTGAGGCGCCCGTAGTCGATCGTCGTGGATTCACCCTCTACTGAGACTGCTCCACCTGAAGGAAGTCCTCTTGTTGGTATCGTGGTCGTATCGCATAGCGCGCGTCTGGCAGAAGGAGTCGTGGAGTTAGCGCGGCAAGTGGCGGGACCCGGCGTGGCGATCGTCGCCGCAGGTGGGCTCGACCAGCCAGATCATCCGCTCGGCACTGACGCAGCGCTGGTTGTCAGATCGGTGGCGGCCGCCTGGTCGGAGGCTGGTGTCTTGGTGCTCATGGACCTAGGGAGTGCGGTGCTCTCGGCCGAGACGGCACTCGAGCTGCTCGGAGAGGAGCGACGTAGCCGCGTGTTGCTATGCCCCGCACCGCTGGTCGAGGGAGCGGTTGCAGCCGCGGTGGCAGCAAGGCTCGGAGCACCCTTGGAGAAGGTGGCTTCTGAGGCAATGGCTGGCCTGACAGGAAAGCAGGCGCAGTTGTCGCCCGGTCCGGAGCAAACAGCGGGAGCAGCTGAATCAGAGAGATCCGGCGCGTTACAGGAAACAGGTGAGTTCGCGTCATCGGAGGGACCCGAGCCGTCGCCGGGGGAAGGCTCGGTTGCCGACGGTGTCGAGCTGAGCATTACCGAGCCGCTTGGTCTTCATGCCCGGCCTGCGGCCAGGCTGGTGGAAACGGTGGGAAATTTCGATGCGACGGTCACGCTCGAGAATTTGACCTCCGGGAAAGGACCGGTGCCAGCGAACAGTCTCAGCATGGTCGCTACCCTCGGTGTGCGCCAAGGAGATCGGGTGCTGGTGCGCGCCAGTGGCCCTCAGGCAGCTCAGGCGTTGCAGGCGGTGGTTGACTTGGCCGCCGCCGGGTTTGGGGAGCCGTCTGCCCCTCGACCTACTGAGAGCGCGCCCGTCGCGTCGGACACGCGACCTTTGGCGACGAGCGCTGGCTTAACGATCGCACCAGGAGAGGTGCTTAGGGGTTTCGGGGTTTCCCCCGGCATAGCCAGTGGTCCTGCCCGGCACCTGCAGTCGGCAGCGGCAGGGCTCAGCCGTGACGCCTTACCCGGACTGGCTGCCAGCCAGTCCTCGAAGTCTGCCCTTACCGATAGTCCGACCGGCCACGGGTTTGACCCGGAGGTGGAATGGGCTCGGCTACAGGCAGCCATCGAGTCCACTGCTCTCGATGTCGCTTCAGAGCGCAAGCGGGTGCTTGCCGCTGGAGCCTCGGATGAGGCGCAAATCTTTGACGCCCACCTCCTGCTTTTGCGTGACGAGGCTTTGCTTGGTCCGGCCCGGAGCATGGTGGACCAAGGGCGCAGCGCGCTCGACGCGTGGGAGAGCTCAGTGGCCACGATGGCCGAGCGCTGGCGGGAGCTGAGCGATGCTTATCAAAGGGAGCGGGTCCACGACCTTGAGTCGATTGGGGCTCAGGTCTCCGCTCACCTGAGGGGTGAGCGTCGTGCGGCAGTGCTAGAGCCAGGGATAGTCGTCGTAGCGGAGCTAACACCTGCAGAGGTAGCTGGCTTTGATCCCGCGGTAGTCAGTGGTGTCGGTGCCGCCTTTGGCGGGCCGACATCCCATGGAGCCATTCTTGTTCGGGCCCTCGGCATCCCCGCAGCCGTCGGCCTTGGTGAGCAGCTGCTCAGTGTGCCCGAGGGTACGCCGTTGCTACTGGACGGTTCTGCCGGAACCGTATGCATTGATCCGTCGCCCAGCGAGCATGGCTCCGCCGTGGAACGGGCTCAGCATCGTCCGGACGGTGACGATCGTGCCAGGCGGATGGCCGCGGAGCCCGCGGTAACGATAGATGGAACCCGGATCGAGGTCGCTGCGAACGCGGGATCGATCGAGGACGCCGAACGTGCGGCGGCCATCGGTGCAGACGGCATAGGGCTTTTGCGCACTGAGTTCATATTTATGGACGCGGAGGCCATGCCGACTGAGGCCCAGCAGGAAGCTGTATACAGGCGGATCGCGGAGACGCTCGCTGGTCGACCCGTGGTGGTGCGCACGCTGGACGTGGGCGCCGACAAGCCGCTCCCGTACTTGTCCCGCCCACCTGAGGCCAACCCGCAGCTCGGCCAGCGCGGTCTGCGGCTCGGCCTGGCTCGTCCGGACCTGTTGCTCGCCCAGCTTCGGGCAGTGCTCCGAGTGGCCGCCGATCACCCGCTCAAGCTGATGTTCCCGATGGTGGCCACCGAGGCCGAGGTTGCTTCGGCGATGGAGCTAGTCGAGCAAGCCCGCAGCGAGCTGCACTCCGAGGGAGTCGCTGTTCCGGACAAGGGAAGCATGCAGGTTGGTGTGATGATCGAGGTGCCTGCTGCAGCGCTAGGCGCCCGCACTTTGGCTAAGTCGGTGGATTTCTTCTCCGTAGGTACCAACGACCTCACTCAATATACGTTTGCGGTTGACCGCGACCTGGCCTCTGTGGCGAGTCTTGCTGACGCTATGCACCCAGCGGTGCTGAGGCTCATTGATCTGGCGGCCCGGGCGGCCTTAGCAGCGGGCCGCTGGATCGGGGTGTGCGGCGAGCTCGCTGCCGACCCGGCAGCCGTTCCGGTGCTCATAGGCCTCGGTGTGCGAGAACTTTCGGTAAGTCCCCCTTCAGTGGCGGCTGTGAAGCAGGCTGTGCGCGAGGCCGACGTCACGAGTTGTGCCGAGCTAGCTGCTCGAGTGCTCGAGCTTCCTTCCGCGGCCGCGGTGCGGGCCGAGGTGGCCCGGAACCGCTCCCGCACCGGATAGCCCTGAGAGAGGGTTTTGGTGACCTCAGAAGCTGTCGCATATGTTTATGCAGCTTTTCTGCTCATCAACGCGGGAACACCCCAAGGCGCGAGGATAGATACCTTTGATCACATCTGCATCTACTTCGCTTAAGACGCAGTGCTCGATGGATCAGTATATGAGGTTTTCCACTACAGGTCGTCTTTATTCGAAGATTGGGCATTGATATCCCATTGAATATGAACTATAATTAAGAATTACAGCGAACGTGGCGTAAAACACCTGTCGAGTTGTTCTGGGTAACCTCAGTTGGCTAGCATGCCACCGATCGGGCGGATTGCAGCGATGTCGTTGGAGAAAATGCCTACGACGCGGTTTTGGACCTTGATCTCCTCGTTCAGGTAGTCCAACGCGTTGTTCGATCAGGCCTCAGATCAGTAGTGCAGGGAAACGCGCGAAAGGCGAGAGCGTCGGGCGATGCGTCAGTGAGCCTTTCGGCGGCCTTGCCTCACACAACGGGTGGATCAACCCAGGCGGGCCTGATCAACACAGCCAATCCCCGCACTGTGTCAAGCGCTGTTTACCAGAAATTGTCGTGATGTTTGCAACCTCGTTACGGAAGCGCTACTTCTCGGTCGCATACTGAGTTCGTGGTCGAGATTCGATCCAAGGTCTTTAGTTTGCGTTCTCTCAGGTGTCCACGGATTCCCCACGATCGGTTGCATGCCCAGTTCGGTCGCGGTACCCGCTTCATGGCTGTGGCGCTGGTCGTAGCCAGTGCTGTGGCTTTGGCTGCTTGCGCGTCGAGCACTCCGGCTGCCACTTC
>JALCZJ010000032.1 GCA_022690815.1 Ferrimicrobium sp. | reverse complement strand
AACTCTACCAAGATCTAGGGGCTGATTACTTCGAGAAGCACAACGATCCCGAAGCTCAGGTAAAGCGACTGGCTCAGCGGATCGAGGCTCTCGGGTTCGACGTCACCGTAACCGAGAGGGTCGCCTAACTCGAACGATTCACGAAACCTATACCACTCTCGCATCGTGGGATGCTTAGGTCTTGTCGTCCCAATTCTCCAGGTGGTGGGGCATTACACTTTAGAGCGTTCGCAACAAGAGCGTTCGCTGGCGCTTGGCTTGGGCACGTAATCGATTCAACTCATCGGTTATGAGCAGCGTGAGCCTTGTGATTTCGGAGCGGCGCGTGCGCGTGGTTGCCAGTTCGCCTTGGCGAACCGACAGAGGAAACACTGCCCTGCCGACCTCGATCGCGATTGGTGCCGGGTATAGACCCTTTGCCCCAATCGGCATCGCTAACTCGGAGCCATAGATACCGACAGGCACGATCGGCACCCGTGCCTTTAAGGCGAGGTAGGAGGCACCCTCCTCTAGGTCAGTCACCAGCATGCCGCGACGGCGGGTACCCTCTGGAAAGACGACCAAACTCGAACCTGAGGCCAACGCAGCCTGCGCGATCTCCACTGCATCGCGATCGGTCCCGTCTCGATCGACTGGAAAGCCTCCAAGCAAACGCAAAAGGCGAGCAAGGACTGAGTTGGCAAAGACACCTGACTTGGCCATGTAGGTCATCGGGTCACCAGTTACTGAGCCGACAAGCAACGTATCGATATTTGAGCGATGCGTTGGAGCCAAGATGTACGGTGGCGGAGGCATCGCCTCCTCATAGTGAACGGTTGTCATCCAATAGCGAGCGTTGAAGCCCTCGACAATGCGTTGTGCGCCCTGGTAGAACCGGCGTTCAAAGGTTGAAGGAGCAATGTAGCGCGAACGATCCACCATCACCTCCCGGTCCGGAGTCGAACGATCTCATGCATGCGGCCCACCAAGGCCTCGACCCCCTCATCGGAGTTATCGACGATAAAGGCGTCATCGGCGATGGCGAGCGGTGCATCGAAGCGTGTGCTGTCATGATGGTCGCGCTCAAAGAGCCTCTGTCCCTCCTCGGGTCGACGCTCCAGGCGAACCGCGCGTCGAGCGACCAAGAAAAACTTACAATCCGCATCCGGCCACACTACCGACCCGATATCCCTGCCCTCGACCACGCAGGCACCCATGCGCTCAATCGTCAGGCGTTCGAGCGCCAAAATGTGACGACGAAGCAATGGGTTTGCCGACAGTATCGACAGCCGCGCCCGTACCTCTTGCGATCGCAACTCTTCGGTGAGTTCCACACCATCCAAACGTCCTACATGCTGATCGACCTCGATGGTGTGCGTGTCAAAGAACGCATCAACGACCTCGTCGGCGGGCTCGGCATCGGTTAGACCCCAGGCAACGATCCGAAAGAAAACGCCAGTCGAAAGCATCGGCACCCCGAGGACACGAGCGAGCATCGTCGCGACCGTAGACTTACCCGAACCTGCTGGCCCGTCGATAGCGACCACCATCGGCGGCACTACGACAATGCTTCCTGAATACGTCGCACCGACTCCGCCTCCACATTCCGATGACCAGCTGCTAGGATAGCAGCCGTAAGAGTTTGCACGGACGACGACGTTCCTAGTGCCACAAAGGAGTCAGATCTAGGGCGTCCGTCACACGTCAAATACTCCAAGAGGTTCGATCCACAAGCTTGAACCAAGAGGGTTGATCCAGAAAGGTGGTCCCATGGCAAAGTCACGGTATGTCAAGGATAGGGGGCTCAGTGCACGGATGGGCCTTACCCTCTTCCTCCTCGGCTTGGTCTATGTCCTCTTCTTCGGCATCCTCATCGCTGTGGGAGTTGGTGCCATCACCGTCATCATCATCGCGGTGGTGCTCTTGGTGGCGCAGTTCTATTTTTCAGACCGAATCGCGCTCTTTGGAATGCACGGTCATGAGGTCACCCAGGAACAGGCCCCGGAACTCTACCAGATTATCGCTCGACTCACGACACTTGCAGACATGCCGATGCCAAAGATCGCCATCTCGGAGCTTGACATCCCGAACGCCTTCGCTACCGGTCGAAGCCCCAAAAATGCCGTCGTCTGCGTGACTCGCGGTCTACTTCGTCGGTTGCCCCCCCAGGAGCTTGAAGCCGTCCTTGCACACGAGCTCAGCCACGTTGCTCACCGTGACGTCGCCGTCATGACCATTGCCTCGTTCCTTGGGGTCTTGGCCGGCCTTTTGACCCGACTCATGTTCTACTCAGAGATCTTCGGTGGCATGATGGGAGGAGGTGGTGGCCGTGGCCGTGGTGGCGGTCGTGGCAACGGTGGGGGCAACATTATCGCCTTTGAGATGCTGATCATGTTGGTGTCCGCCATCGTGTATGCCATCAGCTTCCTCCTGATTCGGGCGCTGTCGCGCTATCGCGAGCTCGCCGCGGATCGCGCGGGAGCCATCCTGATCGGACGACCGGCAGCCCTCAAATCTGCGCTGCTGAGGATCTCGGGCACCATGGGGCAGATCCCCACTCGTGACCTGCGGACCGCCCAAGCGTTCAACGCCTTCTTCTTCACCCCCGCCATCAACCCACGCAACCCTTCGTTGGCATCGGGGCTGTTTGCAACCCATCCGAGCATCGAGAAGCGAATCGCACAGCTTGACGAACTCGATCGAGAGCTCGGAAAGGCCGAGTAGGTGGGCTTTTTCGACGCCCTCATGGGCAAATCCAAGCAGGTCAACGCGAACCTTGACTCGATCTTCGCCCTTTCGAGTGCCGCGATCACCTTGCAAGTATCGGCGAACCTTGTTGCTGTCAATCAAGCCGCCGTGGTGTTTAAGCCGGCCTCAGGAGCGGCGTTCGCCAACACCGAATCGGAGTTCCAAGACGTCCTCAAGGAGATGACCGACGTCAAGGTGTCGTTGTCGACCGACTCCTATGGCTACCGCTGGGTCCTGCTCGATGGAGACGACCTTGAGACCGTCGTCACTGCGTCACACGCCGTCAATCGAAGCCTCGAGGACCATGGCTTCTCGCCGCAACTTCTCTGCTCGCTCTACCCGTTCAAGGACACCGGCGACCAGAGCATGGCCTACTGGGTCTACCTGTATAAGCGAGGCACATTCTATCCATTTGTCCCTGTTGGCCACGAGCGTCGGGACAATGAAAAAGAGCTCTCCTTGAAGGCGGTCGTCGGAACAGATCTGCCGATTGAGGAGGATATGCAGCGCTGGTTCCCGCTCTGGGACATTCCGCTCAGTAGCTAACACTCCATCGACCCCCACTGTTCGAACTGATCCTGCCAGATCTTGCGCTGGGGGAGCCGGCCTGAGACGTGCCACGGCCGAACCTATTTTCGACCCCAGAGCCCGGTTCCGGCTTGAGCTGCTTCCTGAGTCGTTGTCATGCCTGTGAGAGCCTCGCAGTACAACCAGCCACGACGCAGGCCCTCACCCGGGAGCGCTCGATACAAGGAGTCCGGGTTGCGCGAAGCGCGACCGTGCACCCAATCCTCCATATGCGGTTACATCGCCGACAAGCAACCACCAAAGATACCTTGTCACCATCGACCAGCTAGAGGAGTCCTCGACTCGCTCCCCCATCGACGGCGATCGCCTGACCCGTGATATAACCAGCCCACTTTGAACACAAATACGCCACCATGGCACCAAAGTCATCTGGGTCACCAAAGTGGCCCATCGGGACGTGCTCTAACATCCGATCCAGGTCCACACCAGCCTCACGCAAACGCACGAGCCGCTCCGTCGCGTGCAACCCCGGCAGCACCGAGTTCACGGTGACATGAAACTTGGCGAGCGTCAACGACGCTGCCTTCAGGTACGCAAGAAGACCTGACCTTGCGATGTTGGAGGGCATCATCTCTGGGTCCGGCTCGCGCACCACGTAGGAACTAATGGAGACGATCCGACCCCACTGGTGAGTCATCATCAACGGAGCCGCCGCCTCCACCAACTCTATCATCGGCTCAAGCGCCACACCGATGCCTTCGTTGAGTTGGGCGAGACTCATCGCTCCAAAGGAGGCACTCGGCGGCCCACCGGCGTTCAGGACGAGAATATCGATGCGACCATGAAGCTCGACAAAGCGACCAACTAAGGCTCGCGCACCCCCTGGGATCGCGAGATCCACCGGAAGGTAGTCGGCGCCAACACCTAGCTCATCGACCGCGGCCTTTGCGACGACCTCATCTCGCGATGCAATCACCACATCCGCCTTCTCGGCAACCAGGGCGCGCGCAACCCCGAGTCCAAGCCCCCTTGACCCACCGGTCACCAAGGCCTTCGCACCACGCAACCCGAGATCCATACCCAGCCCCCTCTCGTGATAGGTCTAACGCGACCAACCCAATTCGCGACCCACGCCCCAGCGCTTCGGTTGTTTGAATCGCTGCGTGCGAACCTTCACAAGCTCAAACTTACTATACCCGTAGATCAATGACGGAACTCGCAAAGGACGCCTCCATCGGCAATAGCGCAACCACAGCATTGTTGCAATCCAGACCTTTCCATGAGTCAAGCCTTCACAAGAGCCCAGGCCTCGAAACCCCTCGGATCTAATTGACGACCGACAAGGGCGAAATGTCAGCCACGCCAGCAACTGAAGCCGATAGACGGCCGAAGAGACCAAGGCCAGCCGCCAATGCCAACCATCTGGCGAGGAGGTGGACTTGTACCTCTCGGCCGATTGGACGCCTAGCGTACCCCGGTTGATCGTAAACCTGCATCGCAACCAAGCTGCAGGACTGCGCACCTTCATGGTGTAGTCTTTACTACACTACTAGTAGGACAAAAAGCGAACATAGACCAGTAGACACCAAGCCATCTTGAAGTCCACAACCATACGACAACATCCAAAGGAAGGAAGGAACAGATCAGATGAGTACCCAAGCACAATTAATCGTACGAGCCTCGCAGGCGCTGTTTGCCAACGGCGTCATGTCGCACACGGGCCATGCAAACCTATCGGCTCGGCTCAATGACAGTCAAATGCTTCTCACCATCGACGGCCAAGTGAGGAACCTCTCAGAAGAGCGGCTGGCCACCGTCGGTCTCGACGGCACCGTCATGGCCGGTGAGCTGGATCCGACCAATGCCGAAATCATTGCAATGCACTCCGAGGTCTACAAGGTGCGTCCAGAGGTTGGCGGGATCATCCACACTCACTCACCCCATCTGCTCGCCTTTGCGATGGCCAATGTCGCCCTCCCCTGCCGGTACGAGGCCCTCCTTCGCTGGGGACAAGCTACCGACGTACCGGTAGCCCCGTGGGCTCCACGCGGCTCCGAGAAGTCCGTGTCAGCCATCATCGACCTTGTCAAGGCCCACCCAGACACCCAGACAGTCTTGCTTGGCAATCATGGAGTCCTCGTCTTTGGCAAAGACCCCCTCGCCGCAGCGCAACTTCTCACCGTCTTGGAAGAAGCTGCTGAGGCTGAGATAGCTGCGACTGGCCTCGGCGGCGCTCAGTCGCTCCCAGCCTCTGCTCTTGAGGCGATTCGTGCCTCGATGGCCAGGGTACGCTGATGTCAGGTGACGCCAGCATCAACACCGAATCGATTCAGGCGAGCTACCGCGACCTAACGGGGACCGTACCAGCCTCAATCACCGAACGAATTCGGCTCAACACCCGCGGCGATCGCGAGTCGAGCATGGTGGCGATTGAGGCACTGCGAGATCAGCTGATCATGCACAATCCACTCGATCGCAAGACAAGCCAACTCGTTCACTTCGGTCAACTCCTCGCCCTTGGCGAGGAGGCGGCCTCCCTACATGCAGGAGCAGCCAAGAAGGCCGGCGCAACGCTTAGGGAGCTACTCGGTGTCGTCGAACTAGCACTCATCACCGCCGGCATGCCAGCCTATAGCCGCGGCATCGAAATCGTTGGGGCCCTGTTTCCTTCGGGTCATGACTGAGGACCCCCAGACAGATAGCGGCCAGCTCACCGGTGACCTTGGCTTTCGGCTCTCCCGGCTGGCACGTCGGCTCCGTGCGGACTGGGGTGATCGCATCGCGACGATTGGGTTGACACAGCCTCAAGCCGCCGTGCTCCGCGCGCTGTGCGAACGCGGCGACCTTGGTTTGAGAGAGCTGGCCCGCCTCATCGGGGCAGACCCTTCCAACCTCCGCCGTGAGATCGATCGCCTCGTTGGCGATGGGCTGATCATTGTCGACGACGTCGGTCAGCGGGGTCGCAAAGTTACGCTGTCGTTGACAACAGAGGGTTCACGACTCACCAACGAGGTGATCGCGCTCAGCGCCGAGCACGCCCGATCGACCATCGGTCAACTCTCCCCCTCTGACTACGAGGCTTTGGCCGTAATCGTTGGCCAGCTCGAGGCCGTCCTTGGGATTGACCATGAGCGACCCAAGGAGTCTTAGCTCGCACAGATAGTCTTGGCCACGCCCTGCATCTTGGCTCGTTACCAACACGCCAGCGACCCGAGCCCCGCAGAGTCGATACCATCTAAGCCGGACCCAAGAGAAGCCGGGCTCTTCAGACCTTCTCGCATGTACGGGCCAGTGTCACCTTTAGCCGACACTGACGACGATCAAGGGAGTCAGGCGCATGTCGGTCCGGTCATCGCGATGCGACAGATGTCTCGAAAGCTGCGAAGTACAGATGGCTATCTATCTAACCAACGAGCGCAAGAGATCGGGAGCACAGTACCAGCACGGCGCTTGGTTAGCTACATCCGACACCGATCGCTAGGTTTCTTCATCAATCAACTCGACCGTGGCAGAGGTCAGCTGACCCAGATCGGTAAAGAAACCTGGATAGCTCGACGCGACGGTCTCAACACCGTCAATATCGGTCACCCCACCAGCGATGACCCCAAGCACCGCCGCTGACATCGCGATCCGGTGATCGAAATGCGCCACCACCCGGCGATGCTGCCTCACGAGCGATCCTGGTCGTAACCCACCATGGACAATGAGACCTTCGGCGAGGGTTTCAACTCTCACCCCGAAGGCACGAAGCGCCTCGGCGGTCGTCTCGATGCGGTCACTCTCCTTCACCCGGAGTTCGCCGACATCATCAAAGACCGTTACACCGTCGGCCAGGGCGGCCCCAACACAGAGAATGGGGATCTCATCGATGAGGCTCGTCACCATGGATCCCCCAACCCGAGTCCCGACGAGCGAAGCACCGACGACGGTGAGGCTTTGGTCATTGACTCGCTCGATGTGAGCACCCATCGAAGCCAAGACGTCCAGGAAGCCCGTGCGTGTTGGACCTAGGTAGGTATCATCGACATGAACCGATGACCCAGGCGTCACCGCGGCGCCCACCAGAAAGAATGCCGCCGCCGACGGGTCGCTAGGAATCCGATAGTGCAACGGAGACGGTCGCGTGGGACCAGCAATGCTCACCGTATGGGACCCATCGTCAGCCACGATCTCATCGAAGGGCACATCACATCGACACAAAAACTCCTCGGTATGGGGACGACTGAGCGATGGCTCGATGACACTCACCTGACCATCGATCCCCAAACCCGCCAGCAACACCGCCGACTTTACCTGCGCCGAAGCCACGTTGAGCTCGATAGTCCCGCCATGGAGTTTGCTCGCGTGGACCGCGACCGGCAGCCGGGTGCCCTCACCCCGACCCCAAATGGAAGCCCCCAGCCGTTGCAGAGGGGCGAGCACGCGAGCCATCGGTCGCTCTCGCAGCGAGGCATCGCCAGTGAAGACGGTCATGCCAGGTGCCAGGGTGGCAACACCGATGCCAAGCCGAACTCCGGTACCCGAGTTCGCCAGGTCGATGACCTCAGTCGGCTCTGCGAGGTGAAAGAGTCCAGGGCTTTGTACCAGGGTTTCGGCCCCGTCGGCAACGATTGACGCCCCAAATTGCTCGATCATCCTGGCGGTTGCCGCGACATCGTCAGCTCCACTGAGATGGGCTAGCCTGGACGTACCCTCGGCTAGGAGCGAAAACAAGAGTGCACGATGACTGATGGACTTGTCCGGGGGCGGTACCAGCGTGCCAGCAAACGATGGATCAATCGAGGTGATTCGAGCAAGCATTGCGCACTACTCAGGGAGATCGTCACGCAGACCGATCGCCCCCCGCAGATAAACGTGGTGGATCTGGTTGCGATCCCGATCATCCTCGATGTGCATCATCACCCGGACGCAGTGGGTTACGGCACCTTCGATCAACAACTCTTGCGCACAGATCAAGGGTACATCGCCAAGGCCGATGGCGCGGGCCGCGGCTGCGGGAAACATTGCATGCAGATCCGGTGTCGCCGTAAAGAACAGACTGATGAGTTGATCCTTCGACAGATGGTTACGTTCAAGCATCGCAGTTACCAACTCACGCACGCTCTCATCGATCGCCGCGGAGGTATCCGCCTCCACCGTTGTTGCACCTCGTACCGCTCGAATTCCCATGGGTGACAGGTTAGCTGTTCACTTGGGCACCCGCACGCAATGCGATCAACTCGGTGCTGGTGATGTCACGCGATGCCCCAGGGACAAGGTTCGGATCTGTCAACGAGCCGATTCGCGTCCGCACCAGGCGGGTGACTTCGAAACCACAGGCGCCAACCATGCGCCGAATCTGGCGATTCTTGCCCTGCTTGAGCACGACACGAAGGGTACGATCGGAAAGCTGGCCTACCCGCTTGGCAACCAGAAACTCTCCGTCGAGTTCAATACCCCGACGCAAGGTGGCAACGAGTTGCGAGGTGACGCGGCGATCAAGGGCCACCAGATACTCCTTCTCAACCCCACCTCGTGGGTGCATCAGGTAGTCGGCGAACGGGCCATCGTTCGTAAGGATCAACAAACCCTCGCTCGCAAAATCGAGACGACCAACCGGATAGATCCTGCTTGTGCTTGGAACGAGATCCACGACCGTCGTGCGACCCTGAGGGTCATGAGCGGTGGAGACGACACCGGCCGGCTTGTTGAGCAGCTTGTACTCAAGCGAAGCGGCGAGCCCGACCGGCGCCCCGTCGACCAAGACGACATCTGCTACACTGACTCGACAGCCGAGACGGGCAACCTCACCGTTAACGGTGACTCGACCCTCCTCGATCAACAGTTCACAGACCCGTCTCGATCCATAGCCACGCGTCGCCAAGACCTTCTGCAGTCGTTCACCTATCGATTCCGTCGTGACTCCTCAAGTGCTTCAACCAGCTCTGCCGAGGGTACGAAGTCGGCCAGTGCAGGGAGGGCGGCGAGTTCCTCGAGTCCGAACCGTTCGAGAAAGAGCTCCGTTGTCGTAAAAAGAATCGGCTCTCCAGTCTTGGCGCGACGACGGTCACCGGCGATAAGGCCACGATCGACAAGCAAGCGCATCACGCCATCAGAGCTCACGCCGCGGATCTCGGAGACCTGCGCTCTCGAAACCGGCTGAAGATAGGCCACCACAGCGAGTGCCTCCATCGCGGCGGCGGAGAGTGTTGGGCTCTGATCCTCAGAGAGGTATCGACCGAGAATACCAGCTAGATCGGGGGCGGTCTTTAACACGTAGCCATTGGCCACCTTGATCACCCTGGTCGCACGATCGAGCTCAATCAGGTCCGTGGCAAGATGCTCGATAGCCAGGGCGACGATCGAGATCTCGAGTTCGAGGAACTCGGCCAAAGCATCGAGTCCAACCGGCCCAACACCAAGCGAGAGGATCCCTTCGATCACTCGTGCCGCCGCCTTAACCGATGCCGATACCGCCTCATCATCGAGTTCGGGGCCAAGCTCTAAAAAGTCACGCTCAACCAAGGGTACGAACCATCTCCGTTACCAAACCCAGACGCCCGGCATCAAGGACCGCAACCTCGATGTCATCACCGACTTGGGCTAAGCCAATTGCCCCAAAAGCATGGGCTTCGAGCAGAATCACGAAGCTGACAATCACTTCAACGCCTGAAGCCCCTGCGATCATGGCACTAAAGGAGGACATGCGCTCGAGGCGAGCCAAAAAGTTGAGTCCGATGCCCACCACGTCCACCGAGGAGCGTTCAAGCGGCGTCGGTCCAGCCTCAGCACTAGCGGATGCCCGTGCGAGGGCCCGTGCGATGGCTTCGCCAAGCTCGGAGGATGCAAACACCACCGAAGAGTCGCGATCCTCGACAAGTTCGGACGCCTCGAGCGACACCGGGAGCGTCGCGGCGGTGGCTTCAAGACGGGTACGCATCGCTTTGGACGCCGATGCGTAGATCGCCTTCTCGACCAACCCGAGAAGAATCCCCTCAAGGGCACGGTCCAGCTCCTCGTCCTCGATCACCTCATCGTCATCTTGATCGAGCAGCCAGTGCATCTTCATCCTCATCAGCCAGGTCCCGGCGACCAGCTCAAGGCTGAGTGTATCGACATCGTCTAGCTCCCCAAGCTGTACAAAGAGCTCACCAAGACGAACGTCGATTAGCTCGACCATCTGGCTACGCACCAACTCCAGCGTGTCAGACAATCGCCTCATCGCGGTTGGCGTACCATTCGAACATGGGGCCCTATCGGCTCGATCACAAACTCATCCCCCACGACCACAAACCCATACCGTTCATACAGACTACGCGCTCGCACCCGCGCAAGACACCAAACCAGCTCCACTCGGTTTCGACGCGTAGCGTCAGGCTCTGACCCGGGGTCAAGACCGAGCAACACCTCCAGGATGGCCGAGCCCACCCCAAGGCCCCGATACGATCCCTCAACGGCCATACCGCGCAGTCGACGTGCCATTTGATGCTCGTAGGCCTCTGGAATAAGGCTGCCAACGCCGACTACCTCGCCATCATGCCAGGCGAGTGCGTGGAGCGCATCGGGTGCCTCGTCGCCTGGAAAGTACGCGGTGGAACGATCCTGTCCAGCTCGCAGGATGCGCGCACGCAACTCAATCACCTCCGGTGTTACATGGCCCAGTTCAACGGTGACTCGCAGCCGAGCGCTCATACTCCGAGCGCCTCAGCCATGAGCGATATCGGATGTGTGACCTGAACCTCGTCACCGAGCAACGAACCCAGCTGGATCGCACAACCTGGGTTGGCAGAGACCATCAGATCCCTACCGGTCGCGAGGATTGCATCGCGTTTAGCCTCACCGACCTGGCGAGCCAGATCGGGCTGCATGATCGAATAGAGACCGCCGGCGCCACAGCAATTGGGTCCACCCACCACCTCAACCTCGAGGCCGCTGATGCGCGCAAGGACGTTGATGGGATCTTGTCTGATCCCCTGGGCAAAAGCGAGATGGCACGGCTCCTGATAAAGGATGGAGCGATCCATGGTCATGTAGTGACCAACGGGTTCGAAACGCGCAAGGTACTCCATGACATCAACCACCTGATCGGCGAAGCGCGCCGCGAGCGGGTCACCATCAAGCAACTCACCATAGTCCTTCATCATCGCTCCACACCCAGCCGAATTGGTGACAATCGCGTCAACGCCTCCAACGTCAAGAGCAGCGATCAACGCCGACGCGTGTCGTCTCGCTGACCGACGACGGCCCGCGTGCGAGGCAAGTGCGCCGCAACACCCCTGCTCCCGTGGCACGATCACCGAGATCCTCTCGGCATTGAGCACACGAACCGTGTCTGCGTTCACCCCAGCAAAAAGTACGGCTCCGATACATCCAGCCAACAGGACGACTCGACCTCGCTCGTTGGCGACCATGGAGGTCTCGATCGGCTCTGACGCTTGGGGCTTAATAGTCGATGCCTGTTTGACAACGGTCTCGATGGGGCCAAGGCGGCCCAAAGCGCTACGCACGAGATGAGAACGCCCCGCGACATTGGTGACACGTCGAGCCAGAGCCTGGGATGGCCCAACCAAGGGAGCGACCTTGGCTGCAGCCGCGAACGCCGTCGTCAGGCCCACTCGGCTCGCTTTGTCAACCGGTGACCGATTGCTGTTCACCACGCCTCTGGCAAGATCGATCAGCTTGTCATAGCGTACTCCCGAGGGACACGCAGGTACACAGGCTTCACATCCGATACAACGGTCGATGTGGATGCGCATCGCCGAAGAGAGCTCGCCGCGTCTCGCCGCGTCCGCGAGCAACCATATCCTCCCACGAGGCGAGTCGTTCTCCATGCCCGTAACTGCATAGGTAGGGCAAGCAGCGAGGCAAAACCCACAATGGACACAGGGTGCGCTCAAGGACTCAATGGCCTTCGCATCGGTCGCTCGAATCGTCGACGTGTATTCCACTAGCTAAACCTCCCGTCGGGATCAAAAACCTGGGCAATGGCTTGCACGAGAGCACTGGGGCCAGACGTAGTCCCCTGAGGTTGCTGACGATATCGATGCAAAGCTGCGGTGTCTGAGAGGGCCAATGGATTCGGCTCCACGTGGAACCGATCGCTCGACAAAGCAGTCATAACCCCGTTGCTTGCTCGCAGCTCCATACCTGCCCCAGCGCGTGCCAATGATGATCTCATCGGTTCGATTTGTTCGCTAAGCCCAGTGCCCGACAACGTCACCTCCGCAACCCCAGCCCCAAGGTGAACGACATCTCCCAGGATCACACCACAATCTCGGTCGATCTCATCGAGGATCGAGATGAGATGAGAGCTTCTCGCGGTAATGCCGACGACGACCGACCCCACAACCGGACTCTGCGACGCCGTCAACGCTCTCCAGTGGGCGAGCGACTCGTCGTGGTCGAGCACCGTCACCTCCTTGGTGCCCAGACTCGCTTGTAGCCGTGTCACCCTTGACTCAATGACCGCCTGATCACCCTCGATACGGCTAAAGAGCAACCCGCCGGCAAGATCCATCGCACTGAGCGCTACCATTGACCCACGCAGCTTGGTAACGATCTCGTGGACTTCACCGATCGCCACCGATCGATCGCTAGCGTCCCAACTGGCGAGTGCTACTACCAGCGTGCGTTCGGTCGGGGGGAGCGGATGGGTTCGAAACACCACCTCGGTAATGATGCCATAGCGCCCCCTCGCGTTGGTGAAAAGCTTGGCTAAATCGTATCCAGCCACATTCTTGATAACGGTCCCCCCACTATGAGCAACGGTACCATCAGCCAACACGACCGTCATCCCGATGATCTGATCACGCATCGGCCCCCAACGATGAATGAGGCCGCCACGCGCACCAGTAGCGACCATAGCACCCACGGTCCCCGGCTCTGGTCCATCGATGGCTATGCGCTGATGGGTACTGGCTAGCCGAGCCTGGAGCTGATCCCACGCGACGCCCGCTCCAACCGAGACAGAGAAATCCTCCACCCGATGCTCGATTCGATCAAAACCCTGGGTGTTGACGATCACACGATCGTCGAGGGGCTCAAGTTGATTCGTTCCCAATCCTTGGGCTCGAATCTTTATGCCAGGATCGAGCCCTCGTAGCCAAGCCACCAGTTCCCCAATATCTTGTGGGGTCACCAGCTCGACGCCTGGGGCGTCTTGCTCTGGTGATTGCGTAGGCGATGCCTTGGAGATTGACGTCGTAGCCTGGGTCGACTTGGCCCTCGTTTGCTTGGTTTTGGCCGTACCAGCGCTCGCCTGATTGGCTCTGGGGCCCTGGCCTTGGGACTTGTTTACCATCGAGGTAGCACCGCCTTGGCTCTTGTCTCCATAGCCGCCGTGGCGGGTGTCGTCAACGGCGCGCGGTCGGCATCAATCACGTACATTACCCAGCTCCCTTACTTGTCCAACCGCCTCGCACGCGCTGAGCCATGGCCCAGGGGGTCGGGGGCTCCACTGGTCATATGGCCCTGGGCACAAACAGGCCACTGGGCTGGCGAGCTCAACATTTGGGCCTCGACTCCCACTGCATCTCGACTCCCAGGGCCGCAGCACCAACATCACCAACGCTCACCGAGGCCGGCTTCTTCGAGTGGATGGGGGACATAACGACCCGGACGCTCGCCACAGAGCCGAGGTGTCGGCAAGAGCTTGCCACGATTGCAGTGTCCGAGTGGATCAAAGGCGCCTCGCAGTCGTCCAAAAGTCACAAGATCATCATCGGAAAACATCTCAGGCATATGACAGACCTTGTCCACACCAATACCGTGCTCGCCGGTGAGCGAGCCACCCTCATCAAGGCAGAGCGTCAAGATCTGCGCCGCCACCTGTTCGGCGAGCTGCTCCTGTCCTGGCACCGCCGGGTCATAGGTGACCAGCGGATGTAGGTTGCCATCACCAGCGTGAAAGACATTTAAGATCGCGAGCTGCGCCGTCTCGCCAAGGCGACCGATACCCTCGAGTATGCGAGGTAACGAGGATCGTGGCACAACCCCATCTTGAACAATGTACGCGGGCGCCACCCTCCCGGCTGCTGCAAACGCCGCCTTGCGTGCCAACCACATCAACGCCCGCTCACGTTCATCGGCTGCCTCCCAGACCTTGGTAGAGCCATGTTCGGCCATGAGCAGACGAACCGCCTCAAACTCGGCCAGCACCTCATCAGCCTCGCCATCGAGTTCAAGCAACAGACAGCTGGTGGCCGAGACGTCAAGCCCAGCTCCGGTGGCACGTTCGCACGCCTCGATGGCAAGATGATCCATCATCTCAATGGCGGCCGGGGTAATCCCCCGGGCCACCACATCGCTGACCGCTTGCGCCGCCTCGGCCACCGAGTCGAAGTAGGCCACCAGGGTACGACGAAGCTCAGGGAGCACCAACAGCCGACAGACGATTCTCGTGACGATACCGAGGGTCCCCTCCGATCCAATGACCACACCACGCAGATCGGGCCCGGGTGCATCCATCGACTCGCCTCCCAGCCAGACCAGTTCACCAGTTGGGGTCAAAAGCTCTACCCCAAGCACGTGATGGGTGGTAAAGCCATACTTGAAACAATGGGCTCCACCGGAGTTCTCCGCGACGTTGCCACCGATACTGCAGGCAATCTGAGACGATGGATCCGGTGCAAAGTAGAGGCCATAGGTTGCGACCGCCTTTGAAAGGTCGAGGTTCACCACACCCGGCTCCACGACGGCGATCTGTGCGAAGGCATCGACTTCGAGAATGTGGTTCAGCCGCGCCGTCACCACCAGCACACCCTCCTCATCGGGGAGCGCGCCGCCAGAAAGCCCGGTTCCCGCTCCTCTCGCTACCCACGGCAACCCAGCGTCGATCACCGCACGCACCGCCGTTACCAGCTCGTCACGGGTATCGGGGACGATCACGAGCTCGGGTACCGCCCGATGACTGGTGAGTCCGTCACAGCTATAAGCGCTGCGTTCGTGAGCCTCTAGGATTATTGAAGTCGAGGAGATTGTGGAGCGCAGGCTCGTCACGAGTTTGTCAATCTGCGGGGTCGCCACGATCGATCACCTCTCTTCCTGGGACGCTCGGTTGACGGGTTGTCCACCAAGCGGGCGGCCATAACGTCAGTATAGAACGAAAGGAATTTGCCATGAAAGCCATGATTACTGGTGCCAGCTCTGGAATCGGGGAGGCGATCGCCATCAACCTGCACGAACTCGGCTACGAAGTCCTTATCACCGGCCGACGCCAGGATCGTCTCACCCATCTCGCGAATCGCCTTGGCAACGAGCGTGTCACCACCAAGGTGCTCGATGTCACCGACAACGCTCAGATCAACGAGGTGGTGGCGCTCGCTGGCGAGGTCGATGTCCTTGTCAACAACGCCGGTGGAGCCCTTGGGCTCGCCAACGCGCAGGAGTCAGAACTATCTGACTGGTTGACGATGATTGCAACCAACGTCACAGGGCTGACGGTCCTTACCCATGCCTTGCTCCCCCAGATGGTTCGCCGCGGCTCCGGTATCATTATCAACCTCGGATCAGTTGCTGGCGAGTTCCCCTATCCCGGCGGTAACGTCTACGGTGCAGCTAAGGCCTTTGTCCGTCAGTTCAGCTTGAACCTCAAGGCTGACCTCGCGGGCACCGGTGTCAAGGTGACCGACATCGAGCCGGGGCTGGTCGGGGACACCGAGTTCTCGTTGGTGCGATTCAACAACGACGAGGCACGGGCCGCCAGCGTCTATGCGAACATGACGCCACTGAATCCCAACGACATCGCCGACCTAGTGCGCTACATCGTCACCCTGCCCAGCCACGTCAACATCAACACCGTTTCACTGATGCCGGTAGATCAGGGCTTTGGTCCCTTCAATGTCACCCGCCATGAGCATTGAGCGTTGTGACCCAAGGGCCAGATGCATCCAACTGGTGCCCCATCACTACCATCGTTGTCCGACCCTCAACCAAGACTGTCCCTAGCAAGACCGATCGCCCCGGTCATCCTGGCCGAACGATCGTTGACCAAGAATCGGTCAACCACAACGAGGGCTAGCAGAGGAGGAGTAAATGGCGAGCGCCAGGCTTAGTGGTGGCCACCAGCGAGACCATCAGCGCGAATGGACCGCGACGATGGGGGGCCATCGAACCCCAAGTGGTGTCGTAACACCCCACGACGACAATTTCTCAATCCAGACAACGCTTATAGATCGCCAGGCGACCGAAGACCAGCAGGCCCTAGCACTCAGTGGAGCCGCCACTCTCGCTCGTGGCGCTGGTGATCGGCCACAACCGGAGGAGCCAGATCCTTATCGAACCTGCTTTGAACGAGACCGAGACCGAATCCTGCACTCAAGTGCCTTTCGTCGCTTAGCGGGCAAGACGCAGGTCTTCATCTTCCCGGCCGACCATCAGCGTACCCGACTCACCCACGCCCTTGAGGTAGCCCAGATCGCCGTGGCGATCGCCCGTCGCCTTCGGCTGAATGCCGATCTCACGGAGGCGATTGCCCTTGGCCATGACTGTGGACACGGTCCAGGAGGTCATGCCAGCGAGGTCGCACTTGAGCCCTTCCTCGAGGATGGATTCGATCACGCCCCTTGGGGGGCCCACGTCACGCTGGCTCAGCTCAATCTGTGTCGGGAGACCACCGACGGAATTGCCAACCACTCGTGGTCACGACCACGACCGACAACGCCAGAGGGCGAGGTTGTCGCCCTCGCCGATCGGATCGCCTACTGTGCCCACGATCTCGAAGACGCCATCGGAGCGGGCATCTTGCCACGCCACCAGGTCCCCCGCGACCTAACCCAATTGATCGGGGATCATCGCAACCAACAGCTGGACTTCTTCATCACCGACGTCATCACCACGACGCTCACCACCGATATCATCGGCCTGAGCACGACCGCCGGCGAGGCGCTGGCGACCCTCCGATCCTTCAACTACACCAACATCTACACATCCGACGCGTCAACGGCGCAAAGCGAGGCCGTCATCGCCCTCCTGCAATCGCTCACCGACTACCTGATCGCTCACCCATCATCACTTCCCGAATATGACGAGTCGGCATCGCTCCCCTTCCAAGCCGTCGCCTACGTCGCCGGCATGACCGATCGCTTTGCCTTCGCACTCGCCCACGAGCTGATCGGCTGGCCGACCGACCGGCTACCGATGGGGATCGACCTTCACCATTAATGCTGATCTCGATGGCCGGAGCAACGACACCAGCAACCTCTCACAACGCTGGCACCCGTTCGACTCAAAGCCATTGGTGACCTACTCGTCCGAGGCATGATGGCATGAGGGGCACCAGGCGAACCATCCGGTTGCTCGTCATCGCACAAAGAGTCAACACGACGATAGAGTCCCATGCAAGAAGCGATCAAGCCTCGCTCGTTGCATCCAATGGCGGCTGCGCAGCCCAGTCATCTGAGCCAACCACCAGCAAGCCGCTTCCAGAGCCCCTCAGGTGCCGAAATCGAAACCCACACCAAAGGTCTCCCTGTGCTATTGGGTGCCGAGTAGTATGGCCTCAAGGGCGGCGGCGCACACCTCGGTGCCCAACGGGTTCAACTGAGACACGTTGAACTGAGATACCAAGCATGCACCGCGAGCTAGAGTGTTGCGCAGAGGGGAGATCTATGCATTCGTTCCAAGATCCGTTGCGGCGTGCAGTGAGTATCGCCCCAGACAAGACCGCGATCGTCTGCGGGGATCACCACTATAGCTTTGGTGAGCTCAATACCAGGGTCCATCGATTGAGCGCCGTTCTTCAGAGTTTTGGTCTGGCGCCGGGTGATCGGGTCGCCATCATTGCCAACAACTGCCATCGTTACGTCGAGGTCTATCTTGGTGTCCCCGCCAATGGCCTTGTTCTGGTACCCTTGAGCACTCGTTCGACCATGGCTGAAATCGCCTTTGCACTCGCTGATGCTGAGGTCAAGGTGGTCATCACCGACCGCGATCTTTCGTCAATCGCCGACATGATCCCCCATCTGATCGCGATTCCAGACGCCTACGATAGCGCGATCGCCACCGCAGAGGCCGCCGACTTTCTCATGAAACCGGATGAGGAGACACTCGCCGGTCTCTTTTATACCGGAGGAACAACCGGACGATCAAAGGGAGTCATGCTCACCCATGGCAACCTCCTTGCCAACGCGTGGACCGCGATCGCGTGGGCACATCTGTCAGAGGAGGATCGTTGGCTGGTGATGGCTCCGATGTTTCACGCCGCCGGCACCTGCTTGGTGCTCGCCTCAGTTTGGCTCGGTGCTACCCAAATTATGCTGGGTGCTTTCTCGCCTGAACACGCGCTTGACCTCATCGCCACCGAGCGAGCCACCGGTACGCTTGCAGTTCCAACGATGATGCTCGCCATGAACGACGTCATGGCCACCGCGCCGCGTGACGTTACCTCACTGCGGCTCCTGAGCCATGGCGCATCACCCGCACCGCTTGAAATCCTAAAAATCAGCCATCACCACTTCCCGTCAGCCGAGCTCCTCCACCTCTATGGAACGACGGAGACCTCTCCCATCGCATCCATCTTTCCTCATGAAGAGCTCCACCTCTACGACGAACTCGCTGGGTCGATCGGCGTACCGGCGGTTGGCGTCAACGTCACCGTACTCGATCCCGACGACCAAGAGCTCCCCCCGGGTCAGGTTGGTGAAATCGCCATCCAAGGCAACAACGTCATGCGAGGCTACTGGAACCTTCCGGAGGAGTCGGCCCGAGCGCTGCGCGCCGGCTGGTATCACACGGGCGATCTGGGCTATCGAAATCCAAGCGGGCATCTCTTCCTGATCGACCGACTCAAAGACATGGTGGTCACCGGTGGAGAGAACGTCTACACCATCGAAGTCGAGGATGCGCTGTACCGGCACCCCAAGGTACAGGAGGCCGCCGTCTTCGGAATCCCCGACCCCAAGTGGGGTGAGGCGGTCCATGCCGTCGTTGTGCCCCGTGAGGCGGTCACGCCCGACGAACTCGTTGCCTTCCTGCGTACCCAGATCGCGAGCCACAAGGTGCCAAAGAAGATCGATCTGCGCGCCGAACCACTGCCCAAGTCCGGGGCTGGCAAGGTTCTCAAACGCGATCTACGCGAACCGTTTTGGGAAGGTCACGCTACCCGCATCGGCAACTAGTGTGAGCTGAGCAACGTGAGCAAAGGAGCGCACTGTGGAGTTTCTCGGCAACCATCTTCTGTCGGTTGACCAGCTCAATCGCGACGACATCGCTAAGGTCACCGAAGTCGCCAGACGGCTCGCCCCAGTTGCGCGTCGAGACAAGATCACACGTGTACTCGAAGGCGCCGTGTTGATGAACCTCTTTCTCGAGGCGAGCACGAGAACTCGCCTCAGCTTCGGCGCCGCCTTTTCACGACTCGGAGGCTCGGTACAGGAGACGGTGGGGCTCACTTTCTCATCGATGGCCAAAGGTGAATCCATCGCTGATACCGCCCGAGTGATCAGCGGGTACGCCGATATCATGGCGGTGCGACACCCCGAAGCTGGGTCCGTGGCCCAGTTCGCACAGGCGTCACTGGTTCCAGTGATCAACGCCGGAGACGGTGCCGCCGAGCACCCAACCCAAGCGCTCCTCGACATCTTCACCATCGAAGAGGAGTTCGCGGTCCATGGCAAAGGACTTGATGGGGCTCACATTCTCTTCGTCGGTGACCTCAAATACGGCCGAACGGTGCACTCGTTGATGAAGCTACTCAGCCTGTTCGACCACATGACCTTCAGTCTGCTCGCACCCGACCTGTTGCGGATGCCCACCTCGATTATCGAGTATGCCGAGACACGTGGGCATAAGGTGATTGAATTCAACCAGATCCCTAACGAGCCAGATACCGTCGACGTGATCTACACGACACGAATCCAACGTGAGCGGCTCCAGGGTGAGCAGATCGAAGGCTATAGTCAGGACTTTCACGTGAATCGTCTCTTCGTTGACCACCTCGGAGGACCAAGGGCCATCGTCATGCATCCCCTCCCCAGAGACGCTACCGCTGGCTCCAACGACCTGAGCACCGATCTTGACCACGACCCTCGGCTGGCGATCTTTCGTCAAACCGATCGCGGGATACCGATCCGCATGGCCCTGTTTTGCCTGATCCTCGGTGTTGGTGACGCCATCGAATCCACCTTCCGGGACGCCGACTGGCATCGACCGACCCCCGAGACCGTGTGGCCCTGATCACGCGGTGAACCACCGGCGTGATAATTTGATCTCCCCCATGCGCACCGATCAGGGTCTACCGTCCCCGACGCGAGCGACGTGGTACTCCTCGCCAGAGAGATCCAGCAATCCCGCGCCCATCACCGAGCTCATTCGCTTGACCCCATGTACACACAAGAGCTAGATCACCCATGAATCGTCAGGGCTCGTTTGTCAGGACTTGTTTGTCAGGACTGGGCCCAAGCTTGGCTATCGCGAAGCTATGGTTAGCGTGCCCGACGGAACACCGCTGCAATTCCTTGACCAACTCCGATGCACATGGTGACGAGCGCGAGGTCGAGGTCTCGTTCTTTCAGCTCGGTCGCGGCGGTAAGGGCCAGGCGGGCTCCACTGGCACCTAGTGGATGCCCAAGAGCGATTGCCCCACCATTTGGGTTGACCCAGTCAGCATCGTCTGGTAAGCCGAGTTGACGCAGACAGGCAAGTGACTGCGCCGCAAACGCCTCGTTGAGCTCAATCACCCCAAAGTCGGTGATCGTAAGGTTGAGTCGCTCCATCATCTTCTTGGACGCTGGAACCGGCCCGATCCCCATGATACGTGGTGGAACCCCAGCGGTTGCTCCACCAACCACCTCGACCAACGGCGTGAGTCCAAACCGATCGAGCACTGCCTCACTGACGACCAACAGGGCCGCGGCCCCATCGTTGAGACCGCTGGAGTTGCCTGCGGTCACCGTGCCATTCGCACGAAAAGCCGGGCGGAGCTGGCCGAGCTTGTCCATGGAACTCAAGCGGGGATGTTCATCGATGTCGACGACCACCGTCTCGCGACGCCCCTTGACCTCGACAGGAATGATCTCTCGCGCCAACCGACCGTTCTCTTGAGCCTTTGCGGTGCGCTCCTGGGAACGCATCGCGAAGGCATCCTGATCGTCTCGTGCAATCGAGAACTCCTCGGCGACGTTTTCTGCCGTCTCTCCCATCGAGTCCACCCCAAACTCTGCGCGCAGCCGATCGTTGACAAAACGCCAACCCAGGGTGGTGTCGTACACCTCCATCGATCGATCGAAGGCGCTCGTGGCCTTGCCCATGACAAAGGGGGCTCGTGACATCCCTTCGACCCCACCAGCGATCACAATCTCGCCGTCTCCACTTTGGATGAGTCGAGAGGCAGTCAGGATCGCTTCAAGTCCCGATCCACAGAGCCGGTTCACGGTGACTCCCGGGGTGTTGACACCGAGCCCTGCGAGCAACGACGCCATGCGAGCCACGTTGCGGTTGTCCTCTCCCGCCTGATTGGCACACCCGAGCATCACCTCATCGACCTGGTCCTTGACCATCGGATAGCGGGCCACCAGCTCGCCGATGGCGATCGCCGCCAAATCGTCGGTCCGAACCGAGGAGAGTGCTCCTCCATATCGTCCAAAAGGCGTACGCACTCCACCAACCACAAAAGCTCTTGCCATGTTCATGTCTCCTTTCAAACTTCGACTCGCCGAAGCGTTCAATCCTCCTCTAGCACCGGTTCACTCAACGACCGAGAGCGTCCATGGAAGAGCGCGACGATATCGCCATCGCGCTCAATCTTGATGTCGTAGAGACCATTACGTCCAAATCGGGTCACCTCGTGCGCGATCGCAAGCAGGAGATCACCGCGATGCACGGGTGCCACAAACTCCACCGACGCACTCTGGGCGACGGTCACACAATTGTAGGTGTTGCAGGCGAACGCGAAGGCCGTGTCGGCGAGCAAGAAGATGTAGCCCCCATGACAGATCCGATGTCCGTTGACCATCGTATCGGTCACCTCCATCGTCATGCGAGCCGTCCCAGGGCCGACACCGACGAGTTGAATGCCAAGTGCCTGGGATGCGAGATCACGCGCATACATCGCGGCCGCGCAAGCGTCAGCCAAATCCTGATCGGTCACGAATCCACCTCCAAATGTGTCTCGCATCGTACTCGGGCGACGCCTCCAGCGACAAAACAGGTCACCACTCGAATGTACTCTGCCAGATCCAGTCTTCCCGGTCCTTCGCCAAACCAGCGGGCATTCCAGTTCAAAATACCAAACGTCGACATCGTCAGCGCCTTGATCGTCGCCTCATCGAGGCCCTCACCAAGGCTTGCCACAATCGCCTCCATGATGCGGACCACCTGGCGTTCGTTGTCGCGGATGATCTCCTGATCATCCAATGGTAGACGAGCCAGATCGTTGATCTGGGCCTGATGATAGGCGTCAGCGTCGCGATAGAGCACCAGTACCGCTTCAATCACCCGCTGAAGCTGTTCGACCGGGCCACCTGGCTCACCGGCAGCAGCTCTCACCGTTGCCAACAACCGCTGCGAGTAGCCGAGCAACGCCTCAGCAAGAATCGCCTCCTTGGTCGGAAAGTAATGATAAATACCAGCCTTGGAGAGGCCCACGTGATGGGCCAGATCGTTCATTGAGGTGCCATCGAAGCCGTGCAATGCAAAGCGGTTCACCGCCAGGCGCGCGATCTCATGACGTCGCTCATCGGAAAGAGATTCTGACAAACGTTAACACCCTTCAAAACGAGGTTCACGCCGCTCGATGAAGGCGCGAATGCCCGCCTGGTAGTCGGCCGTGGTCGCACAACGGCCCTGCTCGATAGCTTCAAGATCGAGAATACGCCGAAGCCGGGGCAGCCGCTCGGTATTGAGGATGCGTTTGGAGGCCAAGAACGCCTGTGTCGGTCCATTGGCAAGGTGGCCAACGATTCGGTCAAGCTCTTCATCAAAGCGGGCATCGTCGATCACCCGAGAGGCCAAGCCATACTCGAAGGCCTGGTTGCCGTCGATGAGCTCGCCCAACAAGATGAGGCCAAAAGTCCTCGGAACGCCGAGGTTGGCAAAAAAGTAATGGCCACCCGAGTCCAGGACCGCCCCGATCCGGCCAAAGGGTGAGCCCCAACGGCTCGAGGTGGTGGTGATCACAAGATCACAGGCAAGTGCTAGCCCAAGACCGGTTCCAAGCACCGCGCCGTGCGCCGCAGCAACGGTGATGGTCTCCAAGCTGGCGAGGCGCACAATCAATGGGTTGTACCAATCTGCGAGGATGGCGTGCGCATCCTCGGCCTCCGGATTCGCCTCACCGAGGTCCCGACCGGCACAAAACGCCCGACCGAGGCCACCGAGGACAAGGACCCGCGGAGGGTTTTCGGTGAGCTCATCCAACGCGCGGTTGATGGCTGTTACCATCTCCTCGGTTGTCGCGTTGAGCGTCTGTGGGCGATTGAGCCACAGCCAGGCGATGTCGTCATGGTGATCGAAGACTACGACCTCGGTGCTGACACGCTCATTCGGCAGCGTGCGTTCAAAGGCCATAGGGAGCAACCTCCGCGGCCACGAGCACCTTGAGAACGCTGGTACACACGAGAACGGCATCCTGATTAAAGACCTGCCAGCGCAACGAGACGACACCCCGGTCGCCACCCTTGTCATCCTTGGCCACGACCTCGGCCTCAAGATGGATCGTGTCGCCGACGAAGGTAGGGTGCGGATACCGGATTGCATCCGATCCATAGTTGGCGATGATCGCCGTTGAATCGGCAGGCACCCCTAATCCAGTGGCCATTGCAAAGACCATGATGCCGGGAGCAACAATGCGACCAAACATCGACGCTCGGGCCGCCTCGGCATCGGTGTGGAGATAGAACCAGTCGCCCGTCAGTGCGCACCAGTTTGTGATGTCACCATCGGTGATGGTACGTCCGCGCGTCACCTGACGCTCGCCAATCTCAATCACGTCATAACCCTTGTAGAGAATCGGATACCGCTCCGAAAGCTCGACGTTGCGCATCACATCACCTTTCGCCGTCTTGTTCCTAACCACACCTCACGTTAACTGATGCACGGATCACCCACGAACGCTAGCGGAAAACCGCTGATCGCCCCGTCATTCTCTCGCACGAGCCCCCCTTGGCCCGTCGTTAGTACCTATTCATCGAGCCTTAATCAACCTTCTAGCCTCGACTCTGTCGGGTCAGACAAGCGTCTTAGGAAGAACGCCGTTCGAGAAATGAGCGCATACGTTCGCGCTTGGCATCGGATTCAAACAGGATCGCTTGGCCGAGTATGTCGATCAGTTGTGACGATGGGCGGACCCCTGAACCCAAGGCGAGCTTGGTGATTTCAAGCGCTCGCCACGGCTTGGTGCCCATCTGTTGGGCCCAGTGTTGGGCTAGGGCCACCGGCTCCTCGACGAGCTCGTCGACAAGTCCGACCGCCAAGGCCCGATCAGCATCGATCACCTCTCCGAGATACAGCATACGACGGGCCAAGCCCAATCCCACGAGCTCTGGCAAGCGCCAGTTGCCTCCTGCTCCCGCCAGGATACCAAGCCCAAGCTCTGGTTGGGCGAACCGGGCTCGAGGAGATGCGATGCGCAGGTCACAGGCGAGAGCGCACTCAAGGCCGCCGCCAAAGGCAGGTCCGTCGATGGCTGCGATCGTCGGCCAACGCCAGCTAGCAATCGCGTCAAAGAGCTCAACATTGATGGCGCGAAACGCCTCCTCTTCACCCCTGGCGTCGAGTTCAGCGATGTCCGCTCCAGCAATAAACATGTTCGGGTTCGCCGATGTGATGATCAAGACTGCTGGCTTATGCCGATGTTCTTCGATCACCGCGCGCAGCTGGCTCACCAGCACGAGCGAGAGCGCATTGCGCTTATCAGGTCGGTTGAGACCGATCGTTACCAGACCTTCGGAACGTGTGACGACCACAAAATCCGTTGCCGTCATTGCTGGCCACCGACCTTTGGAGCCCGCTCGAAGTCGTCGAGCCTCCAGTCGACGTCTCCACGCAGCAGGTGTCCCAATCGAGCCATACCTCTATGGCAGGCCCCACCCTGACCTCGATCACCAAACAAAGAAGCCTCGCCCGGACTTTTTCCCGAGGTTGCCAGCCTCCACCATAGAGACGAGCAGCGGTGGTGGTGAGAATCGAGGACCGAGCTGATGTTCAAGGTAACGAGCGATCGCGAGGCGCACGTCGAGGCCCACCAGATCGGTGAGGCGCAGCGGCCCAATCGGGTGCTTGTACCCAAGCACCATCGCCTGATCGATGTCCTCGGCGTTCGCCACGCCCTCCTCAAGCATGCGAATAGCCTCAAGTCCCAGCGCCACGCCGAGCCGAGAGGTCGCAAACCCGGGCACATCCTTGACGACGATTGAAACCTTGCCGAGCAGCTCTGCGAGCTCGCGAAAGTAGGCAACGCTACGGTCACTCGTGAGAGGACCGACGACGATCTCGATCAACGACGACGCAGGCACCGGATTGAAGAAATGGACGCCACCGATGTTCTCGGCCCCAACAAGGCCCTCTTGGAGGCTACGGATCGCAATCGAGGACGTGTTCGAACCGATCGGTAACGTCTCGGGGACCACCTTTCGAACCCGCGATATCACATCGCGCTTGAGTTCGACGATCTCTGGAACGCTCTCGATCACCAGCGATGAATCGACTAAGGCCTCGTAATCGGCGGTTACGGTCAAGTGCGAATCGATCACATCTGGACTGAGTTCGACAAAGCCCCGCTCGCGCGCTCGATTGACGGTGGCGCAAATACGATCCCTGGCTCGATCAGCGGCGTCCGCCTTTGCCTCAACGACGGTGGCGCAATGTCCCGACATCAAGACCTGGACGGCGATGGAGGAACCCATGGTTCCTCCGCCGACGATCCCGACCGCAACCTTCTCTTGGTCTAAAAGACCGGAATGATCTCGTCCCAATTTACGTCCGTGACCTCCTCCCCAGAGATGCCAACCTCAGGGATCGCTGGGAACGGAATATCATAACGCTCCAAGACACCCTTGACGTTGAGCATGGCCTGTCGCCAATTCTCTAGCTTCTCATCGTAGGTGGCGATGCCGAGTCCCGCTGCACGGGCCACCTCTTCGATCTCTCGCTGGGTGGCGATGAAGTCATCAGGCAGGTCCCAGAAGTCGGAGGGTGGTTCAAAGAGAACGCCCGAGAGGAAGACGTAGCCAGCACGAATCTGCTTGGTGACGATCGAACGATCCTCATCGCTGATCTTGGGGTAATCTCGCTCCATCAGCGATAGACAGATCGCCATGTGGCGACCTTCGTCACGCCCAATCGCTCGGAAGGCTTCCTTGAAGACTGGGATTGTGGTATGAGTGTACATGTAATGGAAGAGCGTTGAGGACGCCACCTCGCCCATCAAGAACGAGCTAAAAAGCACCGCCATCGAGTACCGCGGGACAGCTTTCTTATAACCGTTCCAGTAACGAGCGCCGTTGTGATAGAGCCACTCGACATTGCGCTTGGCTCGACGTCCCAAGTCAGACTCAGGCTCGTACTGAAGAGGACCGCCTGGCGTCAGCAACGAAATGGCCTTGCCACAGACGATCTCGTGATTCTGCTCGTCGCGTGTTATCGAGAAAAACGCTCGACGCACGGGATCCTCCTCGTGGATCTCGTAGGCGTGCACCAGCGCTGTCGCAAAAACTGGCGGGGCTGAGGCATCAAAGACTGAGAGCAACGAGAACCAGTACGCGACCGCCTCGCGCTCTGCGGCCGACAGCTGCTCGGGGTGAAGCCCGTCCCATGGGAGTCTGGCTGGATCCCAATACTCCTTCTGCGCCGATGCCCAGATCTCATCGAGCTTGGTGGTCTGGGACTCCCAAGAGAGCGGAAAGACATTCGGTTGCTCAATTGGCGGCGGAAACTCCATCGAAGTTCCAAAACCTTCGTGTGCCTGTGCCATATGATTCCCCTTTCACACATCGACCGACCATTCGGTCGGTTGACTACAATAGTAGCACATACCTGTGTTGATAGGTAGCGTTCTTGGCAACCGCCATACGTCGCGAACCTAAACGCTCCAACCAACCGGTGTATTGCCTTGTTGACTAGCGAGACTGTGGACTAGCGATAGTGTGCGCTAGCAATATATTGTGTGCCAGCGAGATTTGAGGAGGGATCATGTCCGTCATTAAGCTCTACCCATCGGGTCATGAGATTCCCTGCCCGGACGGCATGACTGTCCTGGCTGCGCTCGAAGCCGAAGGCTGGGCGTTACCGAACAACTGCCGGGCGGGAACCTGTGGTGAGTGCAAAGTCAAGGTCCGATCAGGCACCTTCGACCAGGGATTCGTTCTCGATATGGCACTCTCTCAAGAGGAACGCCAACAGGGGTATGGTGCCATGTGCATGGCCAAGCCACTGTCGGACTGCCTCGAGATCGAATGGGGCACCGCTGACGCTAAACCCACCCTCTTCCCACCTCGCGAGCAGGTTCCCCACATCGTTGTGGAGCGACTCGAGCGCACGCCTTCCATTGTGGAGCTGCGCCTGCGTCCCCTCGATGAACCAATTCGGTTCTGGCCTGGCCAGCACATGCAGTTGGGCAACGATCCTCTGTACCCACTGCGCAACTACTCGATGGCCAACGCACCGCGCCCGGACGGCGAACTGATCTTCTACGTCACGCGAGAACCCTTCGGCCAGACCAGCGGCTGGTTGACGTCATCGGTTGGCGTCGGCGATGTCCTCATGGTCAACGGCCCATATGGATCCTTCATCGGTGACCCAGCGATCGCAACACCGGTTGTTCTGATCGCCGGAGGCTCTGGCCTCGCCCCCATCATGTCGCTCACTGAGGCAGCGCTGCGTCGAGGCTTCTTACACCCAGTCAAATTGCTCTTTTCTGCTCGCACCCCGGCTGATGTCTATCCGGTCGGTCAACTCGAGTTCCTCACGCACCGGTACCCTAACTTCACCGTCGAGATCACCTTCACTCGCCATCCCCACGACACCAACTGCACGACCAACGTCCATCACCACGGCCGACTCCCCGGTTTACTTCCATCTATCACGCCCTCACTTAGCGAAGCGACGGTATTCATTGCAGGCAGTGACGCCTTCGTCGCCGACTGCACTCGCGCCGTCCAAACCTTGGGAACAGCGGAGATCTATACGGAACCATTTACCGACCAACAAGGAGATTTGTCTTCGTTGTCGATCCTTGGTTAGTGAGGCATCGAACGAGCCAGGTCTGCGATGAGCGCGTACGACGCCCCCAGTAAGCATGACCATCTGAGGGGCAAGCATCATAGCGCGATCGCTAGGAGGAGGGTGACAACCATCCAGATAACGCAATAGGCCAGGATATCTTGACCTGATTTGGCGACTGGGACTACTTGCGCTGTGGGTGACGATCGAACTCGTGCCGTTGCGCCTTGCCAGTTGCAATCCCACGAAGGATTGACAAGTGCAACACATCCCCGTGTCGGTTGTCCCTATGGACATACCCACACGTTGGATCAGGACATGTTTGGCGCCTGGAGGCCGCGTTGACTGTT